>DBIS01000374.1 GCA_002296975.1 Deltaproteobacteria bacterium UBA796
TCAGAAACGACCAGCACATGCGCTAAGCTGATGGATTCGCCTTCGATGCTCAAGGTTTCACCCGCCTGTAAAGCCGAGATGTCGGCGGCGCCGAGTTGGGCAATCGCATTGGCGACGGGTTTCATCTTTGGCCCCAGCAAGCGCCCAAGGACCTTGAAGTTGGCCTTTGCGCTGAGGGTCACCAAATCGCTGGGGTCGTCGATCCAGCAGACCGACTTGAGGTTCAACTCTTCAGAGACCACATCGGCAAGGGCTTGGCGAAGATCTTTGGGTCCGCCCGGGGCCGAAATTTTGATGCCAGGCAAAGGCTGTTTGACGGGAATTCGATGTTGCTCTCGCAGGTTTCGTCCCAAGGTCACCACTTCACGCATGACGGCCATCATCGCTTCAAGGTCTGAGTCGACCAAGTCTTCATCGGCCATTGGGAAAGCCTCAAGGTGGACCGAATCTTCGGCTCCTTCGCGCTTTCCTGCCTCAAGGCGTTGATACAGAATCTCCGCCATAAATGGTAAGATCGGTGCCAATAACCGGCTAAATAAGCAGAGTACTTCGTACAAGGTTTCGAAGGCATGCTGCTTGTCCGCGGAGTTGTCATTATGCCAAAAACGGCGTCGACTCCGGCGGATATACCAGTTGGTGAGATGGTCGATGAAGCCCAATACCCGTGGGATGACATTGTACAGCCGATAGGCCTCCATCTCGGTGTTGACATCGGCCACCATGCTTTGGGCCATCGAGATGATCCATCGGTCGAGCAAGGAGCGTTCGGCTACCGGGCTTGGCGCGCTTGGCGGGCTCCACTTGTCGACTGAGGCGTAGGTGGCAAAAAAGCTGTATGCGTTCCATAGGGGCAGCACGACAGCGCGCACAACATCACGCACGCCGCTCTCTGAAAAGCGCATGGGTTCGGCCCGAACCAAAGGCGAGTTGATCAAATACGCACGCAGCGCATCAGCACCGTGTTTGTCGATGACGGTGTTGGGGTCGGGATAGTTTTTGAGCGATTTCGACATCTTGCGGCCGTCTTCAGCCAAAATCAGACCGTTGACGATGACGTTTTTGAACGCGGGCCGGTCAAAAAGTGCGGTGGAAAGCACCAATAATGTGTAAAACCACCCCCGTGTTTGGTCGAGTCCCTCAGCGATAAAGTCGGCTGGAAGGTTGTTTTCGACCATGTCTTTATTTTCAAAAGGGTAATGGTTTTGAGCGTAGGGCATCGCGCCGGACTCAAACCAGCAGTCGAGGACTTCAGAGACCCTGTGCATGGTGCCGGAACAGTCAGAACAATCCCAGGTGTGAGCGTCGACGAAGTGTTTGTGGAGGTCGGGGACGGCCTGACCACATTTTTCTTCGAGTGCGGTGATGGAGCCGATGACCTCGGTCGCTTCGCAGGCATCACAGCGCCAAATCGGCATGGGCGTGCCCCAAAAACGATTGCGTGAGATGGCCCAGTCGCGCGCATCGCCCAACCAGTTGTGAAAGCGCCGCTCCCCGACATATCCGGGCACCCAATTGGTCTGCTCATTGTTGGTGACCATCTGGTCACGGATGGCGGTGACGTTCACAAACCAGGTGGAGATGGCCTTGTAGATGAGGGGGGTTCCAGAGCGCCAACAGAATGGATAATCGTGGTCGATGGTCGATTGCTTGAACAAGCTACCTTTGGTTTTGAGATCGCGAATGATGGCCTTGTCCGCATCTTTGACGAACTGGCCGTGGCCCAACTCAAACACCTCGGTAAATCGCCCCTCCATATCGGTGGCGTCACGCATGGGGATGTTTTCGCGCTGGCATACCCGGGCGTCATCTTCACCAAAGGCGGGAGCCTGATGGACGATGCCGGTGCCGGAATCGGTGGTGACATAGTCGTCTGCCACCACAACAAATGCACCTTCAGCTTTGGCCTCGGAGAAATGGTCCCACAATGGGTGATATTCTAGCCCGACGAGTGCAGCGCCTTTGCATCGGGACAGCACCTGAGCGTCTTCGCCCAATACAGCGTCTTTGAGGGCCTCCGCCACCACGTAGATGGGGCCGTCGGGGTCGATTTGAGCTTTGACGTATTGAATTTCTGCGCCCACACACAAGGCCATATTGGAGGGGAGCGTCCATGGTGTGGTGGTCCAGGCCAGCAGATGTGTGTTTTCGTCGCCCAGCACTTTTAAGGCCACTGTGACAGCTGGGTCTTGGACGTTTCGGTAGTCCATATTGGATTCAAAGTTGCTGAGGGGGGTGCCCAGTCGCCAACTGTAGGGCATGACTTTGTAGCCCTCGTAGATGAGGCCCTTGTCCCACAAGGCCTTAAATACCCACCAGACGGACTCCATAAAATTGGGGTCCATGGTTTTGTAATCGTTATCGAAATCAACCCATCGGCCGAGTCGGGTGACGGTTTTTCGCCACAACTCCGTGTAGCGCAAGACGATCGAACGGCATTCCTCGTTGTATTTTCCGATGCCGTAGGCGCGCACATCCTCTGGGCCGTTCAGCCCGAGTTTCTTCTCGATTTCCATCTCGACGGGGAGGCCGTGGGTGTCCCAGCCAAAGCGTCGCTCAACCTTGTAGCCGCGCATGGCCCAGTACCGTGGGACCACATCTTTGAGGGTGCCCGCGAGCAGGTGTCCGTAGTGGGGTGTGCCGGTGGCGAAGGGGGGGCCATCATAAAAGACAAAGTCTTTGTCACCCCGAACGGAGCGTTTAAAGATGTCACCGTCTTCCCACAGTTTGAGCACTTCTTCTTCGAGGGCGGGAAAGTTGGGGCGAGATGCTGGCTTATCGAACATTGGGCGGCTCCATCGCAGGCGTGCGGGGGGAGCGGTTTAACCGATAGGGTGGTTTCAGTCAGGGTCACTTTTTGTTCGAAGGAGGGGTCATGCCCATAGACGCAAAAACACCCGATGAGACTGAGCCTTCATCGGGTGTTTTAAAAGCGAAGATTTTACTCTTCCGAGACGCAGATTGAGTCGCAGCCGTTAACGAGGTCCCAAGCGGTCTTATTCGACTCGCAAGTCGCCTCATCTCCGGTGGAGGCAGCCATAGCTTCCTCGTACGAGGTACAGGCTGCCTCTTCGATACAGTCACATGCGCAGTATTCAGCCACAAGGGCATCACAAGCGCTCAAGGTTGCGTCGTCGCCAGAGTCTTCACCCTTGCCACAACCGATCGCAAAAATAGATGCCATCAAAGTGATTCTTAAAGTCATAATGTCCTCCTCCATATGTTGGACTTGGCGATGGTACATCAATCCACTCGACTTGCTGTGAAATAAACAAACACCCGATGAAGACTGAGCCTTCATCGGGTGTTTGTTGTGCGCAGCCTAGGGCTCATTTACACGCATCGACCTCTTTTTGTAGCTCAAGCTCCAGTTCACAGGCCTCTTCATCGGTGCCAACCTCGTTGCCGGTGCAGTCCGCGAGTTCATCACAAGCGCTATCGCCGCAGGCGACACTTAAGAATGCAAAAGCAAGCAGCAGTGTTCGGGTAATCATGGTGTCCACCTCCGTTGGTCGGGACACCTAAAAATATCAGAAAGCGTGCGGGAAAGATTCAACTTTGTTTTTTCGGTTGAAGAAAAGTCGAGCTTACTCTGGCGTGCTGTCATCTTCGCAAACAAAGTCTTGGAGGACCTCTTTACATGCTTGGATCTCTGCATCGTCGACTTTTTCTGCGGCGTCATCGTCCACGCACAAGGCCTCGTCGCAATCGCAGCGTGCGGCTGCGAGCTCCTCACAGGCATCTCCCATGCCACAGCCGGCAGTGAAAGTTGCGAGGAGCCAAAAGCAAAGCTGAGTGGGGGCGCGCATGGATTCTCCTCGTGGGGCGGCTATGGTGTAGTCGCGATGGGCCAAAGTGTCAGTATCTTGGGACTGTCGTATCGATGTGAATCGACCAAGCGTCGATGCCGCCATCGAGGGAGTACACCTTGCGGAAACCCTTTTCGATGAGTTGAGCTGCGGCGGGCATGCTGCGGATGCCGTGATGGCAATACAAGACGATCGTCTCTGATTCATCGAGGGCAAGCAGGGACTTCATGCTGGCCGCATCCAAAAAGGTCCCGCTGTCGATGTGAGCGAGTTCGGTCTCAGCCTCTGTTCGGACATCAAAAAGGTGGTGGGGTTCACCCAAGTCACGCATGGCTTTGTAACCGTGGACATCGATTCGCCTGACCGAGGGTGGCTCGTTGGGATTATCGATGATGATCCCGCCTTGCTCACCCACGCGAAAGTCGAGGGTGATCCCATCGGCACGCTCAGCAGAGGCAGGGTCGACCAAGATGGTCAATCCATTGGCCGCGACCTGAAAATCGCCAGCGGCCTCTTGGGACATCCCAAAACCGTATTCAAACCGGGGTGAGACTTGCAATCTTGGCATTCCGCCGCCGGGGGCGTCCTCCATGGCAGATTTTATGGCGGTCACAAAGGTGTCGGTGAGGGTGATTTTGGGTGCTGTGGGCGGTGTGTAGCTCACGCCGAGCAGGCCGTGGAGTTCACCCGAACCGTGCATCTGGGTGATGATGTCGCAGCCACCAATAAATTCTTGGTTGACATACAATTGGGGGATGGTGGGCCAATTTGAGAAGTCTTTGATGCCTTGGCGGATGGCGGGGTCTGAGAGCACATCCACGGTCTCAAAGTCGACACCGATGCCAGTGAGCGCCTCGATTGACCGGGCAGAAAATCCACATTGAGGCATCTGTTTGTTGCCTTTCATAAACAAAATGACCTTGTGGGCCTTGATGAGTGCGTCGATGGCGGCGTGGGTTTCAGACATTTTTTCTCCAAAATTTTCATATATCAAAGCCATGACTTCAAGGCTCACAAAATAGCCTTTGTCGTTTGGCCTGAAGTGGCTTTGGGGGTGAGTGGTCGGGCCGGTTAAGGGATGGACATTCATGGAGTTTAGATGTCATCACAAGCCCCAGCATTCCCTCGCACCCGTCTGCGCCGCACCCGGGGTACCGATTGGTCTCGGCGCTTGGTCCGTGAGCATTCTCTCCAGGTCGATGACTTGATCTGGCCAATTTTTGTTCAAGACGGCCAGGGCTTAAAGACCCCAATTGCCTCGATGCCTGGTGTTTTTCGCTACAGCGTCGACACTTTGGTGAC
>DBIS01000375.1 GCA_002296975.1 Deltaproteobacteria bacterium UBA796
GGCACCGGCACCGGCACCGGTCCGGAAAGCCGCTCAGGTCTCGACCGCTGTGCTGTCCCGTGAGGATAAGGTCGAGGTGTTGGTCGATGCCGATGCCGAGGACGCGTCCGCCACGGTGATGATGACCCCCGCACAGTTGCGCGAAAAGCTCCAAGAAGAAGATGTATCCGCACCCAAACCCAAACCCAAAACCAAACCCAAACCGACTACCAGGATTGAATCACCGGCCACCGGCAAGCCCGCTCCCCATCGCTGTCTTCAGATAGAGAACCTGGATGGCTGTGCCATGCAGGTGTGGGTGGCGGCTGATACCGCTGCCGATGAGGTGATCTCGATTGCAGTTGGCAGCGCGCTGTGTCTTCCGGTCGACCAAAGCGGCACCATCGAAGGCTGGTATCGCCTCACCCAGAATGGAAAGTTGGTCCCGTTGGAAACACCCGCCCGAGCCTTGACCGGATCGGGTTTGGGGGTGCGATGGATCCCTGCAGAAACCCGACTGGTGGAGTTAACCGTCACTGGTGGTGGAAAAGATGTGTGTTTTAGCAGTGCGATGAGTACCACGGTTCCGGTCGCGAGCCTCTTGCGTCACCTCATACGGTGGTTGGCCTTATCGGGCAGTGGCTGGTGTTTGGTCGCCGAGGGTCGGGTTGTCGGAGGACATCGTATTTTGGATGACCTGCTAGGTAAAGGTGTGTTGGCCCTCGTACTGCGACAAGCGCCGTAATGAGCCAGGAACGCTGGGATGTAATCCTACGCTTCATCGATGGTCCGCTCTCGTTTCAGGGCTCGGTGACATGTAGAGGGCCAGTTGTCCGAATCGGAGCAAACCCTGGGCCCGGCGATCTCAAGCTTGGCGGCTATCGGGGCCTGGATGACCGTCACGCGGTGATCACTTGCTACGATGGCGGTGCGGTGTCCATCGGCTCAGTGGGCGGCAACCAAGTTCGGGTGGGCCCCCATGAATTCAGCGACTGGTCCGAGCTTCAGCCCATCCGAAAGCCCGTCTTTTTGGCCGAAGGCAACGCGGTTCACTTGGGGCCGCTCGAGCGTGGCGCCACCTTTGTGTTCACCGAGGCCCAGCGTTTAGGGGTTTGGCAACAACGACAAATTATCTCAGACGCTGCGCAGGCCAACCCTGATGTACAGCCGAGCGAGGTTCAGAATATTGAACCGCAAAAGGGCGTGCCTCGGTGGTTCATTCCCGCGATAATCATCATGTTTTTATTCACCACGACCGCGGTGATGGTGCGGTACTTTGACGACTGGTTCGCCGGAAGCCCCGACCCTTTGGGCGTTACCCTCGAGGGCACCGATTATGTCGCGAGTGTGGACATTTCAGAGCCGATTGAAGCCCACTTGGTCGAAGGCCTCAACGCGCCATTTTTCGAGTTTGTGATGAAGCCAAACGCAGAAGCCGCCGGGTGGCCAGAGTTGGGTTCAGACACACGGCTGTGGGACAAGCGGTTTTTGGAGTACACCACCCGCTCGTTTAAGACCTACGGTCGAATGCAGGCATTTTGGAAGCGCCTTGAGGCGATTAAAGCTGACTACGGCTACGTTGTTCGTGAGTTGCGAAAAGAGCGTTTGCCCGAGGTTTTTGCGGGCATTCCCTACCAAGAGAGCCGATACCGGGCGAAGATTGAGTCGATCGCCTGCGCCGAGGGTTGGTGGCAATTCATCCCAGAGGCGGCACACAGGGCCAATATAGCGGTTCGGGATTGTCGATTTAAGGGCACGAATAAGTTTTGGTCGCCCACCCGCTTGGTGCCGGTCATCAATGTCATGAAAAATGCGCCGTATGTCTCTGGGGGCCGTTGCCGGATCGATAGTTGTAAAGTCGATGAGCGCCAGGACTTGGGCATCTCCACCCGGGGTGCGCTTTTCAGTTTGGGCGAGGCCTACGAGGACCTGGAGTTTCGAGATTCAGGGGCGGTGGTTCAGTTGAGCATTCTCAGCCACAATGCGGGCTATGACAACAGCCGTTTCGAGGAAAGGCGGGTCAATCGCATCAATATGTTGCCCGCATACAGGCGTTTTTTGAAGAGAAACAAGGTGTCTCGTGCGCCCGATTTTTATGGGCAGAACATCACCTGTATTAATCTCAAGCAAAAAGATTACGCATCCATCTCAAACCAGTGTGGGTCCGTGCTGTGGAATCATACCCAACATTATGGGTACAATATCGTGGCTCAGCACTTGCTGGCCGTCTGCTATTACGCCAAAAACTACAGCAACGAAAATGCATTCAGCCCATGGCGAAAGTGGGCCCGGTCTGATCAGTATTGTGAAAAGCTGATCGAAGTGCCTACCCGAGAAGAGGTGAACAGTTGGTAGATATGCGTGGAATGATGGCGCTCGCCGCTGTGGTGATGACCATGGGGGTCTCTGGCTATTTGATCAGCAAAGAGCGGGTGGTGCCCCCCGAGGTCACGACATCTCATGAGGCCATCAAGGTCGACCCTTTGTTGACCCTTACCTACACCAAAGGGTCGCGAAAGCGAAATTTGGCGGCGTTTGGCATGTCGCCGGGCATGATTGACCAGGTTTTGGAGCGGATCCGGCGTATCGAGGACCGGCATCTGCGTAAGGTGCAACTGCTCCTAGAGGGTGCTCCGGACCCGAATGCCATCGCGGCTGCTTTATGTGGGCAAACCAGCCATGTCCGCCCCCGATACGGCGCGCTTCGATTTTTGATAAAAGAAAAGCAGGGCCGCAGAGACCCCGTTCGAATTTCGCGGTCGACCGGGCTGGAGCTCCAAGAGTGGTCGCAGGTGGCGCCGATTGCGGATGTGTACCGGGTGAGTGAGCTGGCCGACAATCGCGAGGATGACGCGACGTTAATGGCCATTGGCGCCATTATTTCCGGGAATGAAAATGCGCTGATCGATGGTTACTCTCCTTGGGGGCGTTCGATATTGCCCGGGGCTTGGTCTTGGTCGGGGGTCGTCAAAAAGCACCCTGGAATCGATGAGCGGGTAGTGGAGTATTTTTCGCTGATGCACCTGTTTGTGGAGCACGCTACCGCTGATGGTGGAATCTGCGGTGAAGAGGACGACTAAAGCCGTTATCCACCACTGAGGCTTCGCCTTAAAAGTGAGTTTGATGGAACCAAGACGCCGATTCCGAATTGTCAAAGAGCTTGCCGAAGGCGCGTTTGGGAAGGTCTTTTTGGCCGAGATGATTACCGGCGACAATTTCAAGTCTGTTGTCGCCATCAAGTTGCTTCATGGGAAATGGGTTGGACACGAAGAAATTGTCCAGCGTTCTCGCGACGAGGCCCGAATTTTGGGTTTGCTTCATCATCGCAATATCGTGCGGGTCGAAGACCTCACTTCCATCAATGGCCAATGCGCCATTATTATGGAATATCTCGAGGGCGTCGACCTCAAGACGCTCATCCGCTACTGCCGAGACAATGCGCTGGCACTGCCGCGCAAGGTGGCTTTCGAAATCATAGCGTCAACGGCCACAGCACTCGATGCGGCCTATCATCGCAAGACGCTCAACAGCGGCAAACCCCTCAAGCTGATTCACCGTGACATCAAGCCCTCCAACGTGATGGTGACCGTCTCGGGTGAGGTCAAGGTCTTGGACTTCGGTACAGCCCAAGCCCAGTTCGAGCACCGAGAGGCAGAAACCCAGGCGCTCGCATTTGGTTCGGCGGCCTATATGGCTCCCGAGCGCATGATGGGCGACCCCGACGGCTCAGCCGGAGACATCTTCTCGCTCGGCGTCACCTTGTTCGAATTGCTCGCCCTCGATGGCTTCGGCAAGATTTTCATTCGTGGCGAGAAGTTCGACGAGGCACTCAACGGGCGCATTGACGGACTCGATCTCAGCGATTTGGGCCAGGCCCGAGAAACGCACGTGCGGCAAGTGATGCGTTTACTGTTGGCTTACGAGCCCCAAGAGCGGCCTTCGGCCCGAGAGGTCGTGGGTTTGATGGAGGCCTTGTCGGACCAGGTCCAAGACGGGAGCCTTCGGCGGTTTTGCCGAGAGGTTGTGACCCCAGCTCACGAGACCCTCGAGCCATCGGGTAGGCCTGGCGACCCTTTTACAGGGAGCACTCTTTTTGAAGACTCTTCCCGAGTCCGAGAGGAGGGTATGGAGGAGATCGAGGCCCGTGTTGCCTCCGAGATGGCCAGCCAACCAGCCGACGGGCAGCACACCCAGGTTCTCAATGAGGTTCTTGTCGGTGCTTCAAAGGGTTCTGACTTTCAGAATACAGGCGTAGCGGATGATGGGTTTGCCCCGCCCGAGATGCTGCCCGCCGTCGGGCAAGCCGAAGAAGTTTTGGGTGGTGATGCCATCAACGACGCTTCGGTTCCTGACGCGCGATCGTCCCGCTCGGGGCCCGCATTGTTGGCTGCCTTGGCGCTTGTTGGTTTGGCTTTGGGAGCGGCCCTCCTCTATGGCGGGTTTAGCCTGATCAATCCGACGAGCGAGCCAACGGAAATCGTGGTCAAAAATGTACGGAAATACAGTCCCGGGGGCCAGTTTCAGACTGAACAGGTGCTTGGAAACGGTGGTGTATTGGTCCTGGATTTGGCGGGGGATATGCCGGCCAAAGTCACCATCTCCGCAGCGTTGACTGGCTTTAATTTTCGCTGGGATGGTACCGACGTCTTGGCGCTCGAAGGCTTGGAGCCTGGCATGTATCGGGTCCGTATCCGCAGTGGTGAACAGACCATCGGCCTCGCTGCCAAGGTTGAATCTGGGGAGCGGTGTGCGTACCGTTACGACCTTGATGCTGGGGGCGAAGAGTGGGACGACGCGGGCTGCTAATCGGCTTGGCCATCTGGAGCCTTTGTTTGGGTGAAGCGATGGCTTTTCCCGCAGAGCATTTGGACGAAGCCCGCGAGGCACTCAAGGCCAGCGATAAGCGGGGTGCAACTGTGGCCCTCGACGCCGCGTATTCCGCATTTTCCAGTTTTGAAGGTGTAGCCGCCGACGATGTGCTGGCCACGTATTGGGTTTATCGCGGGCTATTGGCACACCAACGGAAAAACGATGACGCGGCGATGGATGCCTTTCGCCAAGCCCTCGTGGTGGATGGTGCTTTCGAGTGGGACAAGGCGCTCGAAGCGGATCGAGAGTTGCGAAAGATGTTTGAGGCTTTGCGTGGCGAGGTGCAAAGCCGAGACACGGTTTCAATCGGGGTCCCCCAAAAGATGGGTTGTGCTCAGGCCTATGTGGATGGTCGACGGGTTGGCGAGGGTGACGCCGTGGGCGTAGGCCGGCGTTTGGCACAGGTCCAATGCCCTCACGGTGATGTTCATGGGGTGTGGACTGATTTCGATGCCAGCAAGCTGGGTTTGGATTGGATTGGGCTGTGCCCATACCCGGTAGACACCAGCATCGAAGGTGCTCAAGAGGCCCCCGAAGACACCCTCGAAGCCATGTTGGCCTTTGATGAGCCGAAGGCCGAAGGCTTGCTCGCAAACGCCTGTTTGGATTTGATGGCCCTCCCGCCACCGGCCAAGCTGGTCAAGACCTCAGCCCCAGAAAACCAGCCGCCTAAAAGCAATGGTGGCGAGTCATTTTTTGGGGCCAGCAGTTGGAACTCTCAGCGGGTGCTCACAGTGGCTGCGGGCAGTGGATTAATCGCTGGCGGCGTAATCGTGCACTTTGTCGGTGTAGTGCCGGCTTACCAGATGGTGGAGTGGGGCCGACGAAACCCATCAGGCGTGTCGCGCTTTCAGGCCGATATTTTGACTGAACGATTTGTTCAGCGCCGTGCAATTAGCTGGAGCTTGATGGCCACCGGTGCGCTCACAAGCTCTGTGGGGCTCTTCGTTTTTCGATCGAAGCCCACGGGGGTGAGCCCTTGGTTTAGCCCCACTGGTGCAGGGCTCGCCGGTCGTTTTTAGTCCAAAAAAGACCTAAAAACGAGAGCCGACATACATATTCAAATAAGCGCCGCTCTTGTTCAGTGACCCCAAGGGGATCGCCTCTTCGGTTCCATCTAGGCTGTCGAAATTAAGGGTGGACAGCTTGGTCATGCCCGTTTCGAAGCCAATGTTGATACGAACCTGGTCATCTGAGAGGTAAGCCATGGTGTATTCCGTGCCGACCCCGATTTCAGAGCCAAAACTTTTAGCCCTGTATTTGAGAGAGACTTCGGTGCCCTGGGACTCAATATCTTCGTCCATTCGCATCGACGCGGTGGCGATTTGCCCTTGAGCGGTGAGGGTAGCGGCCCAACGTGAGTTCCATTGCCAGCGATAGCGCATCCCCATTTGATACTGGCTGATCGTGGTCACGATGTTGAAGCCGACCGGTTGCGCGAGGTCATCTGAAGCGGTGGGAATCAAAATCATGCTGCCAGCTTTTCCGGTGTTGAAGCCCATCAGGAAACTGATGTTGTCCAAAACTTCCATGCCGACATTGATGCCGGTGGCCCGGTGGAATGGCGTGGCGCTCACTGTTTCCCATCTCGGGTCACCAATCCATTGCACGCTGCTGGTGAGCGAGACTTCATACTTTTGGTCGGCCTGAGCATGAGATGAAAAGGCGATGATTGAAGATAATAAGAGTCCAAACATGCGCTTAATCCGTGTTTTGGCGGGGAAGGATCTCTTCCTCGGTAAAGAATTGTGCTGCGGCAAAACCGCTGGTGGTTTGTAGTTCTCCGCTGCTTGGGTCGAAAAAGCTCACCTGACCCAAGGCCGACCGGTGGGCGATCGTAAAGCCGCCCCGAGGGTTTACGTCAATGCTGGCTGGGCTCGAGGGCAGCTCGACGGTGGTGTGTGACCCAGGCGTGCTGAGGTCGATGGAGATGAGCGTGTGGACGCCGTCCAAAAGGAGCAGTGCATACTCTTTGTCTTCGTGGGCGATCAACTCAACGCCGACGGGCTCGGCCTCAAGGACCAAGCTGACCACGGAATTTCCGTGGAGGTCTGCGATCGCGAGGCCCCAGTGGGAGCTTTGAAAGCCCTCAAGGCCGCCGTTGTCAACGTCTGTGGATGGCCGAATCGTGGCGACTGCGTAGTTGCCTTCGGGACTGATACGCATGGTGGCGATGGCGCCGTGTGTGACGTACTCGGTGGTCTCCAAGGAGGCCAGGTCCAGTTTGACGATGTCGTGGGTCTCTTGGTCGGTGGTGTTGTAGAGCACAGCGATTCCATCTTGGAGAGCGATGTCTGTAGCGGGCTCGTCGAGGGGAATGCTGTGTCGCTCAATGTAGGTGTGGTCTACGATCACATCCACGGTTGGACTATCCTTGTACACGATGACCGTCCGAGAGGTGAGGGGGTCGCTGGCCAACGCGCTCGGTACGCCATCGAGGGCCTCTAAGTCAATGCTGACCACCTCTAAATCCAACTTATATAGGTCTGGGCGGCCCTCGATCGAGATCAGCACATAACGGTCGTCAGGGCTCAACACCGCTGATGAGGGCACCACGGCCATGTCGGCGTCCAAGGTGAGTGGGTAAGAAACCAGTATCTCTCGTTTGATCATGTCCAAGATCAAGACCTTAGACTGAGACAAAATCACGGCACGGGTGCCATCTTGGGTGAACAGGATGGATTGGGGCATAAAGCCGATGCTGAGCGTTTGAGTGTCGCCGGTCTCCATGTCTAAAAAGATGATCTCAGAGAGGTCGATCACGGGTCCGGTCACGAACTCACTCTCGACATCGTCATTCATATACAGAAGGGCTGTGGTGCCATCGGGTGACAGCTCCATGCCGTTGATGTGTGCGGCGACTGGGGCTGTGACGATTCGTTTTCCTGCGTCGATGATGGCCACTTCGGCATCCCAGTACAGCGCCCCATCGGGGCAATCTTCTATCCATTGGATGGGTGGGTCGTCCTCGCCGCGGTCGTCATCACACATTGGCCACTCAACGTGGGTCACCAACTGGGTGTGATCGATATTGGCGCGCATGGACATGGGTTTTGCGCCCAAAAGGCCGACCAATTGCCAGGTGTCGTCGGTGCCGATGCGGGCGAGTTTGCCAGACAGAGGGAGCATGGCGTACACACCGTCATCGAGAGTGACGATATCGGTGTCCCATAGCGGGGAGTCCAGGGTGATGGTTTGGCTTTCTGGCCAGTGGGTGCACCCGATAAAGAATACGAAAAAGAGTGGGTTCAGTTTCATTGGGGGTCACTGCTCAATGTTGGCGTTGAGTTCAAAGCCGGTGATGGTTTGTAAGCTGTCATCATCGGGGTGAAAGAAGCTAATGCGGCCCAAGTGGTGTTCTTGGCTGACGAAAGCGGTGTCGGTGTCCAGCATGGTGCCCAGGTGGACTGGCATGCTCTTGAGTGAGACCTCATCGTGGATAAGCGTGTCGTAATGCAGCACTTCCAAATAGGGTTGGCCCTCCATAACGAAAAATCCGGTGAGGCCATCTGGGGTGTGGGCAAATTCTGTCGGCTCCGCGGGCAAGGCCAGGGCGGTGCTGAAGAAGGTGTCTAGGTCGATTAGAGACAATGCTGGGCGGTTGTAGTACGGAGAGTCGCTGGAAACGTCGATGCCATTGGCCGCACTATGAGCGACGACGGCGGTGGACCCTGTTGGGCTAATGCCAACACGTGTGATGGGTTTGACCAAGTCAGCCAAAGTGATCTCATTGGTGCTTCGATCCCAGTTGGCTATGATCCGCTCACCACTCGCGGTGCTATACACGAGGCCTCGAGCGTTGTCTGGGCTGAGCAGTACAGAGCCAAAGATGGCTGAATCAGGTAGGTCGACGATGGTTTGGCCCGCGAAGGGGTCGTCGATATCGTACACCCACAGTTCGCCAGAGCCGCGGGCGACAGCCACCAAGGTGCCTCCGTCTGGACTGATGTCGAGGTCGGTGGGGTTATCTCCCACATCGAGTGGGGTTGCTGTGAGGGCCTGTAGGTCGACGTGCACCAGGCTGGAAGTGCCAAACTGCCGGACGACCGCGGTCAAACCATTGGGGGCGATAACGACCTCCTCAGCCTTGGGAGGGTCGACCAAGTCGGAAGCGATCTGGATGTGTTCGGGAGCGGGTTCATCGACGGTGAGGTCGATTTTACTCAGGTAGGTATCCGCGATGACCAAAGCGACGTCGCTGTTGGCGCTAAAGTGAACCCCCCGTGGATTGGCACCGACCACCATTGGAAAATGGGTCAAGGTGGCGATGTGGACAAGAGAAATATCATTAAAGGACTGTGCGCCGCCACTGTGAGCATCCGATTCCTGCGCTGATTGGTTGAAGTAGCAGATCACCCACTCCCCATCGGGGGACATCACCATTTGGTTTCGCCCAGAACGGATATCGACGGTTTGAACCTCGAGGGATTCCGCGTCGATAATGCTCAGGGTGTTCGCGGTCATATTGAAGGTCACAGCGGTCTGATGGTCTGGTGTGATGGCCAATGCGACGGGGTTTTCGCCGACTGCAGTGGTGATGACGGCCAGGCCGGGCACCGTGATGCGCGTCACCGTGTCTCGGTCGGGGTTGGCGACAAAGACATATTGTGGTGTCGTTGCAGGCATCAGGGTGAGCAGGTCATCTTCGACCTCTGGCTCAAAATCGTCCATGTCCGCCGCGCCACCCTCGTTTTCGTCGCTGGGCGCGGCCATATCGGCGGTCATCTCGCCGCTCCTGGTGTCTTCGTCGTGAGCGGCCAGGGTGGCGCTGTCGCTGCAACCGAAGAGGGTGACCATCATCGCTATTGGAAAATAAGGGCGTCTCATGTTTGCTCCCAGGGGTTGCACATTTACAGTGCAATGGCCGTGCCAACCCGTGAAAAACGGAACGGTCGTCGGTGTGGCCGTATCATAATGCCTAATGTGTGGGGCCAACAGCGACATTTGTGTCGTGGTCGTTTTAGCGGTGCACAATCGCAAAATTAAAGAGACCGCTGGGGATGCCAACGGTCCCTTTAAAAGGGGTGCGGAAGAGGGGACTTGAACCCCCACAGCCAAGCGGCCACTAGAACCTGAATCTAGCGCGTCTACCAATTCCGCCACTTCCGCGCGGTGGGCCTGATATTCCGGTGCGCCCAAGTGTCAAGTTAAGGCCGGGGCGTAAGCCGATATACCCGGTGTGTAGGGCTTTGAAACAACAGGTCCGCCCCCATTAAAAGGGCGTCATCGAGTTGCTGGGCCGGCTCGGTGAATTCACGCCGAAATTGGTGAATACCCACAAAAGGGTAGGTCCCGCGCAGAAAATTTACCTTTCGTACAACCGCATGGGTAGCGCCAGCGTCGATCAACGCTTCAACCACTCGGCCACGATTGCGCAGTAAAAAATGTCGAGTAGGGGTGTGATCGTCCAAGCTTCCCAGGATTTGGGCCCGGTTAATATCTGCGGAGGCCCAAGAAAAGAGCATTGCTATCCGGGCATCCTCTGGAAGCACTTCATGGCAGAACTTTACCAGGATCTGAGTGCTTTGCATGGGGGCATTATTTTGGTTCATAAAGTGGCGTCGGCTTCCCTGAAGCCCACTCAAGGAACCAAGTAGCAGGGCGCCCCACAGCACTGTTTTGAGTGAGGTCCTGTGTGCGAGAGGGACCACAATGGCGGCACCGGTGAGCGCCAATAGGGGAAGCGATGGAATGAGGTAACGCAGCCACTGGGGGCCGATTGACCACGCGATGAGGCCGATGAGGCTGGCGACAATCCAAGGCCTAAACCGCTGGTTTTTCCAGACCATCGGCATCGGTAAGAGCGCGAGCAGGACAAGGGGGTGGAGCCGGCCCAAAAACATTCTTGTGTCGGGCCGTGCTTCGAAGAGCATTCTCCAAGGCAGCCACACAAAGTCGATCAAGTCACGACCGGCCCCGTATTTTTGCGGGTACTCAAAGCTGAGTTGTGGCAGGGGCCACCCAGTGAATGGAAACAGTGGGTGGAGGTTCTCGATAAGGTTTCTAATCCACCAAGGTGAAACCATGATGATGGTGCCTGCTGCCACCTTGATTCGGGTGGACCATCCTCCTTTTGCGCATAGCCAAATACCAAAAAGAGGGGCTGCTGCGGTGTATTTGATACTAAGGGCCAAAGCTGCGGCGATAGCACCTTGGCGGGCCCGACCACAGATTGCAGCGTCGATGGCCAATAAGATGCCAAACGCGGTCGGGATGTCACTGGCGGCCTGGCCTGTAGAGACCAAAAAGGTAGTTGATGTGGCCAGGACAACCGCGGCAAATAGCCCGACGTGTAGCTTCCCGAAATGAAGTCTTCCCAACTGAATGACCAAGGTGAGGGTGGCCAGGCTGAGCCACCAATGTAGCGCTGGGGCTGCCGACACCTCGCCGATGCCGAGCACCAGGGTGTAGGCGATTTGTAGGGTGAGTGGGCGGCTGCCGTTGGGGTGGAGTGGGCCGCCGAGCAAGCCGTGTTCTAGGAGCATTTGAAGCGGGAGGCCAACATGGAGATACCGTTCGTCTGCCCCATCAAGCGGCCCGAAAACATCGATGAGGCCCACGGCGATCAGCAGCCCGGCAATCAAGGCCATGGCCCACAGCCTGGGCGGAATCAAAAGTCGGGGGCGAAAATATCCGAGTGCTGAGAGGCCGAGCACAGCGCCACCGAAGCCAGGGCTCAACACACCAATTTTTCCTGCCACGCCGCCAATTAGGCCCCAGAGTAGGAGTCCTCCACCGAGGGCATGGGCCCAAGCGGTTGGGCTTTTCCTTGCGGCGTCGCTCAGCAGATGTTGTCCGGCACCGATGGCGGAAATTACTGCAAACAGTCCAAGGGCGAGACCGATCATGGGCTGCCCTTTTTACGGGCGCTCATGAGTCGGTCATTTTCCCGGAAAAACAAGCGCTCACCCACGCGGATCGGGTGGGTTTGGTGACCTGGCCTCGCGATGATGAACTTGTCGTTGCAGTGAATGTCGATGTCGTCTTGTGTGCGCACCTCCCAACACAGCAACTCACCATCGATGGTGGGCGCAGCGTTAAAGCCGGTGTTGGTTGGAATGCGTCGCTTTTCGCCTGTGGCGGTGTTCCATATGGCGATTTCGCCGGCGCTTACCCATGCCAACCAGTCGCCGCTCGCGATGGGGTGATGTTGGTCACCGGGCCCGCCGTCGAGGATTACTGGTGCACCTGCGTCAGAGCCAAGCCACCAAAGGTCTGCGTCATCGGCTTTTCCGTTGGCCACCCAGGCCACTCCCGCCTGGAGCTGGGCCACAGGGCTGAGGGGTCTGGGATGTGGGAGCAATATCGGGTGAGACGGCCAGCTGTGTGGCGTCTCCGTCTCGCTTTTGTCCAGGGTTTCAGGGTGGAGTCGCACGGTGGGCAGTCGCCGTTTGTCGCAGGCGATGAGCAAACCGCCGTCGAGGGCTGGGTACCGGGGGTCCGCGCAAAGCGATGAGGCAGCGTAGAGCACGATGGGCGGATCGGCGGTCGCCAGCCCCATCACAACAAAGGCTGTGATGAGCATGAGGCTTACAGCGGCTCGTCTTCGAGTGTGTATCCGCAGCAAGTTATGGTGTGGGTGACGGCTTGCGAAGACGTGGCGCCAGTACAGTCCTCGGCGGTCAGGCGAAAGCGATACTCCGTCTCTTCGCACTCATCGGGTGCGGAGGGCTGGGCACCGGAGAGCACCACCGAAGTCTCGAGGCTATTTGGGCTGTGGATGGCCGCCCCGCTAGATTCTGCGGCCCAACTGTAGGTGATGGTGTCGTTATCGGGGTCGTTGATCAGCGCGTCGGTACCGATCAACACGGTCTGTGCTTCGCAATAGCCGCAGATGTAGGAATATGCGGTCGCCTCGCAAATGGCTTCGCCCCCTTCAAAGGTGTGCGGGACACCGGGGTTGACGGCTGGTGGGGTGTTGTAATCCCGTTCGCTCGCGGTGAGCACGAGTGCATCGGGTGTGGACCACCCAGAGCCATCGTGAACAGCGAGGGAGATGATGTATTCACCATCGATATCTGGATAAAAGTGGCTGGTGACACCTTCGGGGTCGCTGAATGTATCGACGGTGCTCGCCGAACCAGCGGGGCGGGATTCAAGATCCCATAGATAGGTCAGGACTTCGTCATTTGGGTCGAAGGACTCAGAGCCGTCGAGGAGAACCTGGGTGCAATCCTCTGCGTCGATATCGGCGCCTGCATTTGCGACGGGGGCATCCGAATCACTGGCAACCACCCGCAAGACGGTGGTGTCCGGGCTGGAGTCTTCGAGGCCATTGTTGACCACCAAGGCGACGAGGTACATGCCGCTCACATCAGGCGTGAAGCTTGGGGTGCCGCTCGTGGGGTCGGTGAGGGCGCTAAGGCTGCTGTGAGGCGGGAGTTGCGCGAAACTCCAGGCATAGCTTAAGTCGCGATCGCGCTTGTCAGAGGAGGCCGAACCATCGAGGGCGACGCTCACGCCGACAGATCCGGTTTGATCGGCACCCGCCTCGGCCACTGGTGCCTCACCAGCGCTGATCGTGACGGTCAAAAGATCTGGGCTGGATACACCATCGAGGGCGTCGGTGACGATCAGGGACACAATATAAGTGCCCTCTGTGTCAGGAGTGAAGCGGGTGGCGGGGTCGTTGCCATCGTTGCCAAAAAATACATCAGCGTCGTTGGCCAAGGCACTTCCGCTTGGGGTGGCGTCGAAGGCCCAGTGGTAGCTGATGGGGTCGCCATCGGGGTCGAAAGAACCTGCGGCAGAAAGCAGGACGGGCGCATTGGTCGCTAAGAGTTGGTTGGCACCCGCTTCGGCGACCGGGTTTTGGTTCTCGGCCTCGTCTTCTTTATCGTCGCCGCAACCAGTCGAAAGCAGCGCTGTGATCGCCAGGGCCTTGAGGCCATTGCGGTGAAGTGTGTTCGAATTGATCACTATGTACCTCTGCAGATGTAAGTGAGGGTGATTCGCTCATTATCGTCCATGCTACAGTCGTTGACGTCGAGCTGAATGGTGTAGTCGCTTTCATTATCAACGTCGTATTCGGCTGGAGCACTTGGCAAAGTTAAGTGGGTCACCGGGGTCGTCGTGGTGGTGAACTCGAGGGTGTCGGTCAGCTCGGTCCAGCTATATTGGAGGGTGTCGCCATCGGGATCAGAGGAGCCTGAGCCATCGATTTCCACCATGGTTGAAGGACAGTCCTCGCAGGACCATACATAAGCTGAGCTGCTGCAGTTGGCGTCAACGATCACGGTTTGGTCGCCACCGGCGTTGGCCGTCGGGCTGTTGTTGTCGCCAGCGGGCCCAATGATGAAAGTGACCACATCGGGGCTGGAGGTCTGTAGTGTATCGGAAACTTGTAGTTGGAAGCGCCATTCCCCGGCCACATCCCAGGTGAACAGCGGGGCTACCTCTGTGGGGTCATCGAAACCGTATACGGCGTCGTCTGCGCCGGCGGGTGCGCTCACCACTGACCATGCGTAGGTGATAATGTCGCCGTCGGGGTCGTGGCTCTCCCAACCGCTCAGGGTGAAGGGGTTTGATGTACAGGGCGGGAGGTCTCCGCCGGTGCCGGCCTCGGCCACAGGGGCCAAGTTGTCTGAGCGAACATCGATGGTGCAGTAGTCTGGGTCGGACCAGGCGAGCCCATCGTCGACGACCAAGCTCATCACGAACATGCCTTGGCAGTCGGGCACAAGTGCTGGGGTCTCAGTGTTTTGGTCGTAGATATTTGCTGTGGTCAGGGTGGAGCAGACTGGAACTGACGACACGCCCCAACTAAAGCCCAGCCGTGCGCCTTCTGGGTCGGTGGATGCCGAGCCATCCAAGCGCGCAGCTTGCCCGACGGTCCCGTTGATGTCCTCACCACAATCCGCGATGGGGGGAAGATCATCCGACGAGATCGTGATCACCACATAATCGGGGTCTGATGCGGTCTTCGGGTCGGAGACGCGCAAGGAGAGCACATACTCGCCGGGGGTGTCCGGCACAAAATTTGGGTGCTTTGCGGCGCTGTTTCGGTTGTCCGAGAGTGCAGACTCGGTCACTGCTGAATCTGCAGGGACACGGTCAAAACCCCAGGTAAAGCTTATCTCGTCGTCCGAATAGCGCTCGCACCAACTGCTTTCGGAGCCGTCTAAGGTGATGGCTGTGCCGAGGGGGAATACCGCGCTATCGCCCGCCTGCGCATGAGGATCGCTGCAGTCTGTATCTTCGCCATCTGACTTTGGGTCTTCTGCACGGCACGCGGTCGCAAGGCTCAAAATTCCCGCGAGCAAGAGGGGTTGGAGGCTATTGGTGTGGGTCATGGCCAATCCTAATCTCCTTTTACCAGTGCTTGTTCTCGCGCGGGCGCGTCACAAATAATGGATGGAGTGTAAGTCGTGCGGTAGTGTACGGAGGGTGGGTATCAACCGTCAACGAAAAGAACGCGTCTTGTCGTTTCTATGCTTCCTCAAACCCGTCAGTTGGTGGCGGGTTTCCGCCATGGCTATGGGTGTGATGTCCTACCCTGTGCCTGCTTTGTCGGCAATGGATTCAGCCTTGCAGTATCGCGAATTCGAGCCGTGGTCCCTGCGTGCTGGGGTACGTCATCAAGTCGGCTTTGTTCCGCCATTTAGGGCGGCCACCCGAAATGGAACCGATGCTCGGCTGGAAGGCGTGTGGGCTGTTGATAAGCGGGTCCTCCTCGATGCCTCTGTCGACTACCGCACGGAGCGGTTTGGTGCGGGTCAGCGCATTCGAGGTTTCGGGGATGTGCACCTCGGGGTTTGGGCGGCGGTCCTACAGCGGCAGAATCTGGTTGCGGGGCTTGGCTGGGGGGTCAAATTACCCAATGCAGACGACGCTGTGGGCCTGGGGACGGATGAAACAGATGTGAATTTGGTGGGCACCCTGGGCTCCCGCGGCGGGGAATTGCGGTGGTTGCTGGTGGCGGGGGTGGCGATTTTGGGCGATCCTATTCGTTATGCCAACCAAGATGATGCGTTGTTGGTGCATTTTGGCTTGGCGAAATCCTTGGGGCCGGTCAATCTTCGCTCAAGCGTCGGGGGCACCTGGGTCACCACCCGAAACCCCGCCCGAATTTCGGCCAAACTTGGCGCTGGACTTGGGTGCAAGTGGCGGGTGGGTGGCGATGGGGTCATTGGCTTGACTCCAGCAGCCCCACGCTATGGTTTTATCGCTTGGGTGGGCCTGGGCCCCGCTTGCGATTAGGGTGCTCTCCATCTACGGATTGGAGCCATCATGGGATTTCTAGATTTCTTTACAGGCGGGTCAGAAGGCCAGCTTAAGCGACACACAAAGCGCGCTCGAAACTTGAACGCGCAGGCTGAAGATCGCGAGGCGAGTCTGCATTGGTTGGCCTCTGATGGCTCAGAGCAGGCCATTTTGGGCTTGTTGGGTCGCTATAACGTCACCTATGAGCATCAAATGAAGGACCTCAACGAGAAAACCTTAGTCTTCGATTTGCTCGAAGGGCTGGGTGAGTCGGTGTGTGGGCCAATCAAGATATGGGCGCGCACAGCACCCCAGTTTGCCCGGCCATTGCAGTTGGTTCAGCAATTTGAGGGAGAGGCGTCGACGGTCGCCTTTTTAGTTGAGCTGCTGGCTGCCGAGAACGATCCTTTTAAGCCCGAGAAAAAGCGTCAAATTTTGATTCGGCTCGCCGAGTTTAAGGATGAGCGTGTGGTGCCTGCGGTCGACCCATGTTTGCGGGACTTCGACGAAGGCATTCGCTACGCCGCTGTAGAGGCTGTGCTTTCTCAAGACGATCCGACGGTTCAGAGTTCACTCGCAGCATGTCTCGCAGACGACAAAGAAGAGTCGAATCGGCTCCGGGTTCGGATTGCAGAGGCTTTTCACCTGCGGAGTTGGGCTGTTGGCGAGCATGCAGACATTGTGGCTGGTCGTCCACCCCATGGTTGGATGGTCCAAGACGGGAAAATGTTTCCGTTGGGCTAGAGCCGAGCGGCAGATCCGGGTGTGATCTCGCCTGCCATAGGCGACAGCAGGGCACTTCGGAAGGCTTCCCCGTCGAGGCCCCGTCCGAGCAGGCACATTGATTTTACGACCGCGGCTTCACCCGTCATGTCTCCGATAAACAGCGCGCCGGCTGTGAGGGCAGCGGTTGAGCCGGCATACCGACCGGGGCGGCTCGCACCTGCGCGGCATTGGCTACCAACCAAAATGTGAACCCCAGCATTGGTCGCAGAACGAATGGCCTTAGGCCAGCCAGCCTGGGGAAGATTTCCTTCGCCGAAACCCCGAATCATAACCATTCGCTTGCCGGCTTCAACCAGCGCACCAAGGGCGGTGGGCTCCATGCCAGGAAATGCACTCAATATGGCGATGTCGGTGCAGACTTCCGTGGAAACGGTGAGCGGCCCCGTGCGCTGGAGTGGGGTGCTGTTTTGCTCGATATCGACGCCGATTTCCATCAAAGGCGGGTGGTTTGGGCTAGCAAAAGCGTCGTATGCGTGGACGGATGTTTTGGTGGCCCGGTTTCCCCGGAAGAGATGGTTTCCGAAGTACAGGGACACTTCGCGAATGTCGTGTGAGGCGCAGATCGCGGAGTGAATCAGGTTAACCCGCGCGTCCGTTCTCGCTTGGCGTAGTGGGCGCTGTGAGCCGGTTAAAACCACGGGCTTGTGGTCGCCGCCAAGCATAAAGCTCAAGGCTGCTGCGGTAAATGTCATGGTGTCGGTACCGTGGACGACGACAAAGCCGTCATAATCGTCGTGGGCCTCTTTGATCGCCAGGGCGAGCTGTCCCCAGTCTGCGGGGGTGAGGTCCGAGGAGTCTACGGCGGTCACCATACGCCCTTCTATCTGGGCGACGGTGGATAGCGCGGGCACAAGCTCTGTCAGGTTTGGCGCGGTCGGTGTGGGAACCAAATGTCCGGGATCGCCTGCCGTCACCATGGAGAGCGTGCCACCGGTGTACAAAAAAAGCAGTCGTTTTCTGTCGGTCACCAAATGTACAACTCATCATTATAGCATTCGCCATCGGAGATATCGCCACAGCTGGCATCATCTATGCAGTATTTCATATCAGAAAACCACTCGCGTTCGTCGCTGGCAGACCACTTCTCATAGACTTGTTGTTGGACTTCGCAGGTGGTCGCACATTCTTGGACCGGTATGTGGTCCATCGCGATCTCGTCGCAAGACATGAGCTTTTCGCACGTGGACTCACAGGACGGCTCACACCCGAACATCAAAATCGTGAGGCAGCTGGAAAAAATTGGAATAGTAACGCGCATCATTCTTACCAAATGGGCTTGCAGAAGCCCTCGGCGATCTTTTCACAGGAGTGTTCGTCGACGCATTCCATCCATAGGGCGACTTGTTGGTCGTTTTCCAGAGTGAGTGCATCTTCGCCGACTTTTGCGGGCGGAATTTCTTTGTAAGGGTCGTAATCTCCGACTTCGCCGGGTTTGGACAGGCCGTTGTTGCATGCATTCATGCAATCCGATGTTTTTTCTGAGCGAGACACCGACCCCAGCAGCCCTGGAATATAGTTGTCAGATTCTGGATCGCCTTTGGGATCGCCGCAGTCATCGCCAGAGCCATACAGTTTTGTGCAGGTGCTTTGGCAGTCTTTGCCGCACGCCATAAGCCCAAAAGGCAGTGCTAAAATGCAAATAGCGGTGGAAAAGCGCTTGGTCATTGGACCTCCAATCGGCCACAGCCTAATCTTAGAGGCCGCCACCCGCCACCATCATCCCGTCTAGGCCGCGACGGGCTAAGTCCATAGTCAATGAGGTTCTATCTGGTGCACGTGCTCCAAGTCACACCCTACTTTCCGCCCACATGGGCTTATGGTGGCATCCCTCGGATCGTCGATGGGCTCTCTCGTGCCTTGGTGATCGCGGGACATCGGGTAACGGTACTCACCACGGACGCCTTGGACGCAGAGGGCCGAACAGGCTTGGCTCTTGACCGGGATCATCATGGGGTAAGAGTGCTGACGGCGCGGAATGTGTCCAACCGTGCGGCCTATCGCCACCAACTGTTTTTACCCCGTGGCGTGGATGAAGTTTTGGCCAAAATTGGAGAGACAGTCGATGTGGTTCACCTGCATGGCCATCGGCATTTGCTCAATAATGCGGCCGTTATTTGGGCCAAGGCACGGGGCGTCCCCTATGTGCTCACCGCCAACGGAACCTTGCTTCGCCATGAACGAAAGGTCGGCCTAAAGTGGATGTGGGACACGTTTGTTTGTGGCGATATTCCAAAACACGCCGCACGGCTTATCGCAGTGAGCGCAGCAGATGTCGCCCGGCACCGGTCCGCGGGGGTGGATGTTGATCGGATCGTGCGCATTCCCAATGGCCTCGATTTGGGCGAGTTTGAGTCATTGCCCAGTCGTGGGCAGTTTCGGAAAAGTCATGGGCTTGGGGCGGGCCCGGTGGTCACCTACCTGGGGCGGGTGTCGCCGCGGAAGGGTGTTGAACATTTGGTGGCGGCGTTTGCGGATGGGGCGCTCGGTTCAGCGCAGTTGGTGGTCGCCGGTAACGATATGGGTGCGATGTCTCGAGCCAAAGGGCAGGGGCATGGCTCAAATGTGCATTTTGTGGGTTTGGTCGAGGGCGTACAGCGTTTGGCGTTGCTGGCTGATACCGATGTGTTGGTGTATCCTTCGGCGGATGAGGTGTTTGGTTTGGTGCCTTTTGAGGGGTTGTTGTGCGGCGCGCCCGTCGTGGTGGCAGACGACTGTGGCTGTGGCGAGTTGATCGCCGAGGCAGGGGCTGGATTATTGGTGCGATATGGAGACGTCGGGGGTTTGCAGGCTCGGATTCGGACTTTGCTCGACGACCGAGAGGCCGCGGCTGCGATGGTGGCCCGAGGGCGACGGTATGTGACCGAGCAACTTGGCTTTGAGACCATCGCTCAGCAGCATGTCGCCGTATACCAGGCGGTGCGCGGATGAGTGCTGTGGCGGGCATGACCAGGGGGGACCTCATGCTGCGGCTGGGTGGGCTGGCCATCGTGGCTTTGGTGGGTTTGGCATATATCAACGGCCTCCACGCGCCCTTTGTGTACGACGATAAAATTGAAGTTGTGGGCAACCCAACCATCCGGGATTTGTCTCAACTCAGTTCGGTGCTCGAGTACAATGTGTCCCGGGTTTTGCTGATCTTGACCTATGCCTGGAATTTTCGGGCTTTTGGGCTTGAACCTTTTGGTTATCACCTCACTAGTTTGGCCATTCACGGCCTGAACGTCGCTGCGGCTTTGGTTTTATTGACTCGCGTTGGCCGTTTGGGTGGGCATCCAAAACCCAATTTAGCTGCTGTTGTGGCTGTGGGTCTTTGGGCGGTTCATCCCATGACCACCGAGGCGGTCACCTATATCACCGGCAGGTCAGAGAGCCTTTGCGCTCTATTTGTTCTGTGGACGCTGGCGGTGTGGGCGGGCGCGCTCAATCGAGAACGCGAGGGCGGCGGTCATGCAGTATGGGGTCGATTGATGGCGATCGTTCTGTGCTTTTTAGCGATGGGCACCAAGGAGGTGGCGGTGATGCTGCCCTTTGCTCTGCTGGCGATGGAGAGGACTTTCAGGCATTCACCCCTGCTCAAGCCGCGGCCAACGGTGTGGGCTTGGTACCTTCCATTTTTAGGGGCGATAGCGTTGGGTGTGGCTGGTCGTGCCCTGTACGCTGAGCATTTTATCCCCGCGGAGGTCGATCGTCCGTTGCTGACTCAAGTCAGCACCCAGGCCGAGGGGTGGTTGCGGG
>DBIS01000106.1 GCA_002296975.1 Deltaproteobacteria bacterium UBA796
GACGCCGATGCCGATGCGGACCCCATGGACATTCCCAGTCTCGACGACTCCGACGCAAAGGCAGGCTGCTCCACCGCCGGTAGCCAGACACCGCATGGTGCCATTCTCAGTCTAGTATTCGGGCTGCTGTTCGCTCGCCGTCGCCAAGGCTAGGCTCTCGCCTGCAGCCATCCAGTGGAAACGCAGCCGAAGAGTACTCGCTTCAAAGCGCTATTGATCGTCCTCATATTGGGGACGGTCGCCATTTTGTACTACCCGACCCTGAGCTTCGACTTCGTCTGGGACGACCGCAACCTTATTCTCAACGACGCCCGGCTTCGCTCCATCGAGGGACTCAAGCAGCTCTTCTATAAAGACTTCTTTCGGAGCTCTGACGAACAGCAAAACTACGGGTACTACCGCCCCATCGTGAACCTCAGCCTGGCCGCCGATCTCGCCATATGGCGCACCTGGGCGGGCGGTTTTCACGCCACCAACCTGGTCCTCCACGGCCTGTGTTCGGTGGGCGTCTTCCTACTCTCGCTGCGAATGCGAATGCACCTACTCGTTGCCGGGGCAATCGGCCTCATCTTCGCTGTTCACCCCATTCATACAGAATCCGTGACCTGGATCTCAGGCCGTACCGATATCTTGGCCACCCTGTTTTCGCTCATTTACCTTCTAAACTGGGACCATGAAAAACGACTTCGCCGCACCATCGCCGTCACCGCTTTTGCGGCCGCACTGCTGTCCAAGGAACTGGCGATCGTTACCCCATTATTGGGGCTCCTTCTCTCCTCCGAAACCCGCCCGATACGCATCGCGGCACGAATCCGCCCGATGATTCCCGTCGGTATAGTGGCCTTGCTATATCTGCCCATCCGGCTGTTCTTGGTACCGGTACGGCCCTCAGTGGGGGCGCCCGATGGCCTCGCTGAGCTTGTGTTCTCGCCGCTCGCAGGACTGTCCCACTACTTGAGAATGATGACTTGGCCAGGCGTGCAGTCCGCCTATCTGAAAACTCCCCCGTCCGGCACACTATTGGACAGTCACACCGCCTTTGGGTTGGCGATTGTTCTTCTTATCGTATGGCTCCGGCTACTCACACCGCGCATCGGGCGTGTTGGGCTCGCACTTCTCGTGTCTCTGCTGCCCATGAGCAACTGGGTTCGAGTGGCAGCCCCTGCCGACATGGGCTTCCCCATATCCGAACGCTTTGCCTACCTGCCTTCGGCCATGCTGCTGTTGCTCATCGGGATACTGTTCTCGCAGATACTGGTCTACCTGAGTGCCCCCCGCCGACCGGTCTGGCTTGGCTTGGGCCTAGTGGGCACCCTCATGCTCAGTGGAGCCTATGCGCAGACAACCGCTGCACGAAACCCAGTGTGGGAAAATGACCTCAGCTTGTTTGAGGACCTATATACCAAGACCAAACAGACCCCCCTTATCGAATGGCAATATGCAGGTGCATTACGGCGCTTTGGCAAGGAGAATGAAGCCCACCGCTTGGTCACCGGTGCTGTTCGGCGCCTCAAGGCGGCAGGAATACCCGTTCCCACCAATATGCTCATCACCATGGCCATCACCCTCGCCACAAAGGGAAAGGTCAAACGGGCCCGCAGGTTCTTGCTGAAAAATATCAAAAAGTCTCAGCGCACATCCTTTGTTTCCTACAATTTAGGGGTGTTTGCGGAACACGAGGGAGAACGAAAGAAGGCGATTCGCCACTACTCAAACGCTGTGAAATTACGGGCGGATAGTATTGTCAGCTGGCTGGCCCTCGGCATCGCACAACTCAAGATGGGCCGCACCAAGAAGGCGATCAGCTCACTCTCCACCGCTCATACACTCGACCCCCTGAATGTATCCACACTCCATGCGCTGGGCCTGGCACACAGAGAGAACAACAACACCGCCCAAGCGAAGAACTTCTATCTGAAGGCCCTCGCTCTTGAGGCCCATCACATCGACGCCACCATCGACCTCGCTGCACTCGTCCTCGAACACGAACCCAAGACCGCATGGGCCCTGATAGAGGGGGCGCGTACGGCTCATCCAAAGAATTTGAGGCTTATGGACACCCAACGTGCATTAATAAAGGCCGGAGTTCACCCATGAACACCACCTCCATTCACATCGGTCTCGTCCGGTGGACTCCTGTGGCCATTGCGGCCCTACTGGGGTTCTCATTCGGACACCTAAACTCGGAAAAAATCCCCACAGATGAGCCGGTGCCAGCACCAGAGTTCAGCGCCACGCCGAGCGCCAAATCCAAGGGCGCCGAGGGCCGACCCAACATCATTCTCGTCACCATAGATACGGTTCGGGCGGACCACATCGGAGCCTATGGCCACAGCAATGCGACCACTCCGTTTATCGACTCAATAGCGCGAGATGGCGTCTTGTTTGAGCGGGCCTACTCTGGGTCAAGCTGGACCGTGCCGGCCATGGCCTCACTCTTTACGTCCATGTACCCCTACCAGCACAATGTCGACCGAGGGGGCGTGGTCAGCGGAACAGCGACCCTTCAGCCAGGACTTTCAGGAGAAATCGACACCCTCGCTGAGCAACTCAAGGCGGGTGGGTACACCACGTTCGGCGTCGCCACCAATGTCCACCTCTCAAAGCCACTGGGCTTCGCTCAGGGCTTCGATCACTTCGTTAACCAAGGCTTCAACAACGCCCCATGGGTTCATCAACAGGTCGCCGACTGGACCGAGGAGATGGCCGCCTCAGCGCCCTTCTTCTTGTGGCTTCACTACTTCGATCCGCACGACAAGTATGCTGCGCGACGCCCCTTTGCAGACCGGTTCAATCTCGAAGCAATGGAGGACTTTCCAGAGCTTGCTGTGGAGACACCTCGCTCCCGAGACAAGCGCTTTCGAAGCATCAGCGGACAAGTCATGAGGGACCTCAAGAAGGACCCATTCACCGAGACGCCCCTCGGAATTCAGACCATGGAGACACTGTACGATTCTGAGATCCGCTACACCGACAAGTGGCTCAAGAGGACGCTCAGCATGGTCGACCCAAAGGAGACCGCCATCCTGATTCTTAGCGCTGACCACGGAGAGGAGTTCCGTGATCACGGCGGCCTCGGACACCGACGGTCCCTGTACCAGGAGCTGACACAAGTGCCGTTCATCATCCGCTCACCCGGCCAGATTCCCCCCAGTACCCGGTTGAGCGAGCCCGTAAGTACCCTCGATATTTATCCGACGCTCTTGGGCTTGGTGGGCCTAGACCCTGTGAAGGGCCTGGCCGGCATCGATCTTTCGGACGCAGCCACCGAGGCCACTGAGCCTGAGCGCAGACCACTCCTTCAGTCAACCCGACGATCGGGTGAGGTGCTCCGCTCAGTCGTGGCGTTTCCGATGCGGCTCATCGTCAACGAGACCACCGGCGGGGTCGAGCTCTTTGATATAGAGAACGACGCCAAGGAAGAGCGGAACATCGCCATGGACCGCCCCGATGAAGTCGGACGACTCAAGGCCCTGATCGGAACCATCATGACCGACACGCCGGTGCACCAAGCCAATGACGTAAGCCAGTCGCTCGACCCCGAGCTTCTCGAGCACTTGCGGGGGCTTGGCTACATCGACAATGAAGCGGCTTCACCCTGAGCTTGGCGATGGCGGGGGGGGGTCAGGCCCTTACGCCGTGGTAGATACAGAGTGGCACAAATGGAAGCCCGTGCACCATTGAGCACCAGCGTCTCGGGTTGACCGCACTCGAATGGCTGGTCCCTCCCAGGACAAAAAAGGTGCACTGCGTGCCATCTGGGCGCTCTACAGCCCACACACCTCAGGGCCTGACCCCCCTGCTCGCTGGCCCCGTGTAGACTAGCCCCATGGAGGTCGCATGAGGGTTTTCTTGATGTCGTTTGTGTTGGTGATCATGGCTGCGAGTTGCGTACAGCCCAGGTGTAGTGATGGTTACCATATGAAAAATAGTATGTGTGAGCCCCTAGATGCGACCGATACCGTCGAAGAG
>DBIS01000225.1 GCA_002296975.1 Deltaproteobacteria bacterium UBA796
TGCGTGTCATCGATGGTGTTGAATACATGGCCTATTACGACGCTGCCAATGGCGACCTTAAACTTGGCATCGGATCTGAAATCCATGTGGTCGACACAGAAGGCGATGTCGGTCAATGGCCAGACCTCGCCGTCCGAAATGGGCTCATTCACATCAGCTACCAAGATGCCGGAAATCAACACCTCAAATACGCGGTCGGCGGGCCCGGCGATTGGGTCATCACCACCATTGACGACGCACCCTACACCGGTGCTGATACCGCCCTGTATTTTCATGGCAACAAGCCAGGTATCGTCTATTTTGAGGGCAGCGAAAACGACATGAAACACGCCATCGTTAACAGCGGCGGATGGTCAAGCCGAACCTTCGCAACCGAAGGTGCAGTCGGATTCCACAACGAAGTCATCGCCATCGGTGACCAGAACTTTGTGGCTTGCTACGACTACACCCAACGCAGCGTCTTCTTTTCGGCCCTGGACTGATCCATGATCGCATTATTAGCCCTTTGTATCGCAGCCTTCGCCGGGACCCTAAAGGTCCATGTCTTGGACGTTGGCCAAGGCGATGCGATCCTTATCGAAGCACCAAATAATAAGACGGTGCTGATCGACGCTGGCACCGTAAAAGCCAATGTCACCGCAGAACTCAAGCGCCGAGGCATTGAGACACTCAACCTGGTTGTGTCTACCCATCCCCATGCCGACCATATTGGCGGAATGGCTGAAGTCTTAAAAGGCTTCGATATTGGGCGATATATGGATAACGGCATGACCCACACCACCCTCACCTACGCCCGAACGATGGCTGTGGTCGAGCGAAAGGGCATCGGGTACATCGCCGCCGTCAAAGACAGAAACCTCCAGCTTGGTGATGAAATCGTGATGACCATCATTCACCCGCGGACCACCTTGCTGCGCGGCACCCGCTCAGACCTCAACAGCAATTCGGTCGTCATTCGACTCCAACACAAAGAAATCTGCTTTTTATTCACAGGCGATGCAGAGGCCCCCACAGAACGGGACATGCTCAACCGGGGAGTCGAAAGCTGTGATGTGCTCAAAGTGGCCCACCACGGTTCTGAGCACTCATCTACCTCGGCTTTTTTACGGGCGGTCAAGCCCCGCTTTGCGGCCATCAGCGCCGGCACCCGAAATCGTTACGGCCACCCGGACCCCGAGGCTCTCGAGCGACTCCACCAAGCCGGAATTGAAGTCCACCGAACTGACAAAGAAGGCACGATCACTTTTGTCAGTGACGGAAAAACGGTGAAAGTCAGCACTGAAAAAACCGTCGAGGCCGTCACAGGCCATCCAATAGCCGCTGTGACCCGCCATCCGCAGCACTCGATCAAGCCGGCCCCCACCCAAGACCTCATTGTCAATATCAACACCGCGGACGCCCTCGCCCTCGACACCCTGCCAGGGATTGGTCCAAGCCGAGCAGCAACCATCTTGGCCCATCGCAAAAAAAATGGACCGTTCAACAGCTGTGAGGCACTCACCATCATTTATGGCATCGGGCCCAAGACCGTGGCCAATTTACGCCCCCGCTGTACCGTCACCACTAACGATGAGAGCACACCATGATGATCATTATCGATCGAATCGAATCCGCGATCGCCATCCTCGAAATCGATGGTGAAACTTTCGAATTTCCGGCCTCGGCCCTGCCTGATGGCGCACAGGAAGGCGATGCTTTGGTGCTCGCTGTGGCCCGTAAGATCGGTACCGACCTGCAAAGAGAAAATGAAGAACGCTTAAAACGCTTGCGCGAACGAGACTCAGGAGACAAGAACATAGAGCTATAAGAGGTATTTATGTTCCGATTTTTCTCGATTCTTGCTGCTTTGCTGATGACCCTCACCGCCTTCGCGAATGTCAACGTCAACACCGCCAACCAATCGGCACTCACTGCCCTGCCCGGAATCGGCCCCGCAAAGGCCGCAGCGATCGTCCAACATCGCACCCAGCACGGACCGTTCAAGACATTGGCAGACTTAGACGCAGTGTCAGGTATCGGCCCCGCCACACTCGCCAACATTACACCCCTCGTTGTCTTTTCGGAAGGTGGGCTTCCACCCTCCAAGGTCCAAGCACCAGCGCCAGCTAGCGATGCTACAGCCGAGGGCAATGGGGCGATCAACATCAACGCCGCCACAGCAGCAACCCTACAGACCTTGGCCGGCATCGGCCCATCAAAGGCCGCGGCGATCATCGCTGAGCGGACTGCGAACGGGCCCTTTGCGTCATGCAACGACCTTCAGCGCGTTCGGGGCGTGGGTGCGGCAACCGTCGCTGGGATCGCGACCAGCTGCACCACAAAATAGCCGGCCCCATTTTCAGGCACGGTGTTGCTTAAGAAAAGCGCTTAAGCGCAGCACTCACCAAACCCGTCACATCCTGAGGCGCCGAGGCCTGTGGGCTGTCTCCAGGGTTCTGAGTCATTTGTGCTGGGGCAGGCGCCCTCATCGGCATGGACTTCGGCCGGCCACGCTCTGATAAGGCTGCTACCTCATCGGCCGGCAAACACCGAACATCACCGATGATTCGAGCGTTCATGGCGATGGTGGCCAAATGTTCCAAAAGCTCCATTCGCAGATAAGCTTGCTCAAATGAACCGCCCACTGCCAACACACCATGCCGCTCCAAAATGATGACGTCCGCCTTGCCCAAAGCTGCAGCAATGTCTTGGCTCAGACTCTCAGCGCCCGGCCGAGAATAAGGCACCATCGGGATTTCAGCCCCGAGACTGACCACTGACTCGGCCAGCATTGGGTGCGGGATGGCCTCGCCAGCCACCGCGAACGCGCAACACACCGGTGGGTGGGCATGAATGACAACTGAAATATCTTCTCGGGCCCCATAGGCTGCACGATGAAGTTGCAGCTCCGAAAACGCCCGTCGCGCACCTTGGATGACCTTGTTTTCGCCATCGACCACGATCAACCAACTGGGCTGGATATCGCCCTTGCTCACAGCCGTTGGCGTACAAAGCAAGTTGTCTCCATCCAAGCGCGCGCTAAGGTTTCCGTCGTGGTTGGCCACCCAGCCATTGGCATGAAGCCGATGGCTAATGGCAATAATATCGGAGCGAAACTCTTCGATTCGACCTTGACTCATTGCAGCACAACCGAATCGACGATGCCGACGATGACCCCATGAAACGGCGCCTTGGCGTCCTTTAGAATCTGGCGGGCCGTGTTTCCCTCTCGGGCTGCCATCACCAAGTCTCCAACACCTGCCTGGACCGAGTCGATGGCCAAAAAGCTACTGCCCAAAGCGGTGTGTGTGTCGGGCTGAACAGGCTGCACCACCATGATTTTATGCCCGTGGTAGCTCGGGTGCTTGACCGTGGAAACACTGTTTCCGATAACTCTCGCCAAAATCACAGGTGCCTCCTATCGCCCCAGACAGCGTCAACGATCTCGACGATGCCCACATCGACGGGCGCGAAAGACTTTGGCAGAGACATAGAGGCTTCACCGCCGGCCACCCAACTGACCAAATCACCCGGCCCAGACTGCAATGCATCAGCAGCCACCACCGGATCACCGACCGAAACATCATCGTGGTCTACAGGCTGAATCAACATCAATCGAACCCCAACGAGTGCCTCGTCCTTAACGGTACACACAACGCGACCAATAACCCTTGCCAGTTCCATAGCTTAAGCCTTACCAACCACAAACGGTGTGGGACGAAGTAACCAAGGCAGCATCTCTCGATGCGGCCGAGCGATGAGCTCAGCCCGATGGAGCGCACCCTCTTTTTGAAGAAAGGCCGTCGCCGCCTCAATGCTGGCCTCAACGTCGTGCTGGGCGCCCGCCACGATAAAGAAAGCGCGACCACCAAGGGCGACAGCAACCCGAATGCCGACCAAACTGACATCGGCTCCCTTAAGCGCGAGGTCTGCAGCGACGATGGTGTGCGCAACATCGGCACCTTCGATCACACCGATGGCGTCATGAACATCTGTTTGCTCAACCCCAGCCAAACCATCGAGCAAGCCCCGGTCAACCATCGGAATCAACACCGCAGCGGTCAGGGCTGACTTAAACTCAGCGACGGCGACACGATGGCTCGCCTCTACCTCGGCCACACCACCCGAAAACATCAGTAAGAACTTTCCGGGCTCAACCAAGTTGGCCTCAAGCACCTGAACAGGGGCCTCTTTGACCAACACATCGAGGGCGCGTAGGCCACTGGCCACACTGTCCAACTCGAGGAGCGCTAAGGCATCATGCATGCCGCACTACACAATCCGAAAGTAACCGGCCAAGGTACAACGGCGTTCCCTTGTCCAAGTCCGAGCAGTGGTGAGGCCGTCGCCTGTTGGGCTCGCGATGGTAAAGCTTGTGTAGCCCTCCCCGCCAAAGCCCAAACCTGCATAATTCGGTGCATTCTTCACGAAGATGGAGCAGTTCATCACACACGCCATCCGATGCAATGCGTCGAGATTCCGCGAATACATGGAGGCCGTGTGCCGGTAGCCATGTTCTGCCTCTTTCGCCCGATCGATGCCTTCGTGCACATCTGCAACCCGACAAATCCCGATGACCGGCATCAGCTTTTCGAGTTGAATGAACGGGTGACCAAAAGGCACCTCGCAGATGATCAGCCGAGGGTCCCCTCGAAAGGGTACGTCGATTTCACGAAGCATTTTAGCAGCGTCTTGGCCCACCCAATCCCGGTTGATATGCTCCCGGTCGGGGGTCAAAATTAAGCGTTCTAGGCGGGTAATTTGGTGATTTCTCAGTAAAACCGAGCCCTCATCAATCATGACCTCTATCAGCCTGTCTGCGACACTCTCGACAACAAAGACTTCTTTTTCGTCGGTACAAATAATGTTGTTGTCAAAGCTCGCGCCCCGAACAATCCCTCGCCCGGCAAGATCGAGATCAGCTGTTTCGTCGACCACAACAGGTGGATTTCCTGGGCCAGCAGCCACACACTTTTTACCCGAATGCATCGCAGCCTTTACCACTGCGCCACCACCGGTCACCACGACCATGGCCGTCGTTTTGTGTGTCATTACAGTGTTGGCCGTCTCGATTGTGGGGTTGGCCACACAGGTCATCAGATTTTCAGGCCCACCGACCTCCATGCTCGCCTTGTTGATGAGGTCGATGCAGTAGGCACTCGTCGCCTTAGCCGCTGGATGGGTGTTGAACACCACCGTATTGCCCGCAGAAACCATGCCGATACCATTGTTGAGGATGGTCTCGGTGGGGTTTGTACACGGGGTAATCGAGCCAATTACCCCGAAAGGTGCGCGCTCGATCAAGGTGAGACCGTCATCGCCGGTGAAGGCTTTCGGCTCTAAAATTTCTGGCCCTGGAGTCTTGTGGATAACCAGCAGGTTCTTTTTAATCTTGTCTTCGAAACGACCGAGCCCGGTCTCGTCTAAGGCGAGCCGGGCGAGGGATTGAACATCCTCAGCCGCTCGTTTACGAATATTGGCAATAATCTCGCGACGCTTCTCGAGGGGAATGCTCACCAAGGTCAGGCAGA
>DBIS01000224.1 GCA_002296975.1 Deltaproteobacteria bacterium UBA796
GAATATTCTCGGCCTGACATCATTGAGTGCCGATGGTGAGTTGGCTGCCGGTGTGCTGTGGTCGCTTGGGTATGGCGTGGTGCGGGGGAGCTCGAGCCGTGGAGGCCCTCAGGCCCGGGAGGCATGTGAGGCTGCACTCAAACAGGGTCTGTCGACATCTCTCGCTGTTGATGGTCCACGTGGGCCGCGACATCGGGTCAAGCCTGGGGCCGTGAGCATGTCTGCGGCAGCAAATGTGCCCATTATCATTGCGGCGGTTCGCTCGTCGTTCACATTTAGACTGCGCAGTTGGGACGGCTTTGAGATCCCTTTGCCAGGGTCGAAGGTGAGCATCACCTATGGGCGCTTGGAACCAGTTTTACCGGGCCAGGCGACTCAATCGGAAGGGGTGTCAGCGCTTGAGACCAAAATGTGCGCGCTCTCCGGCGAGTTTAAGACTTAGGGGCTCTCCCTTTCGGGCGATTGAGCTTGGCCATGACGACTTCAGCATTTTCGTCTGCAACCCCTGGGCGCGAATAAGGTTCACGGGTTTGTGGGGCGGGGTCGGAAAATTCACCACTAAAGCGGTCAGCCACTTTTTTTGCCTTGTTGAGCAGTCGATCTCGGAGTCCCATGGCGCACCTCTGTTGATCCACAAATACCCCCAAGTATGAAATCCCACCACCAAAATCAGTGTGACGGATGGGGAGCTTCAATCATCACTCACATTTTTTTTGGCAGCCTATGGTATGAATCCCCCAACGTGAGGAAGCAATGCAACTCAGTCTGACACTCGAAGAGGTCATCGATTTTTTGCTTGAGACCACCTTATTCCGAGATTTGGATGCGGCGGAACTGGGGGACATCGTGCAAATTATGCAGATTCAGCGCTTTCGACCAGACCAGGCCATCTTTAATGAGGGCGATCCGGGAAATGCGTGGTTTGTGATTTACTCCGGAAAAGCACGGGTCGAAAAGCGCGATCCATTTAGCCCCAGTCGAGAGGTGGCTATCCTCGGAGCTCATGCATGTTTTGGTGAGATGGCCATTTTGGATCAGTCACCCCGGTCTGCGAGCATCATCGCCACCGAAGACACCACCACCTTCCGCTTTCCAGCGCCGATGTTTGAGACCTTGGTACAAGAGGAAAGCGTGGCCGCATACAAGTTGATTTATGCGATGGCCAAAGCACTGTGTGGTCGGCAACGCAAAATGAACCAACAGCTGACTGACCTTATGGATGAAAAAGCGACTGATATGGCGGGCCTTCGAAGCCGGGTCGGGCCCTTCGTTGATGAGTCGGCCATCTCCGAGTGATGACGCTATTGGGGATTGTGGTCGCAGGGTATGCGGCTGCGTCCACGCCACCAGCCCCCAAATCCCTCGCGGTTGGGGCAGTGATGGAGCCCGAGGGTGTCGTTGAGCAATATCGAGATCACGCCCGCGCTCAGGGAGCGGTCGGAGATGCGGCTAAATTATTGTGTAAGCCTGCTATAGAGGGCTTGATGGTGTGTGCCTCTGTCATCAGTGCCGATGGTTGGCGCTATGCGACCCATGCCGACGCCGATGTCACCCGCCCAACTGTGCAGTTAACGCCGGAACAACTTGGTCTTCAGGTCAAGCATGTGGAGGGGATTGGCACGTATTGGGTTCGGGACTTGAACGACGGGAAGGCAGGGTTGGTGTTTGTGGATCCCTCTTTACTCCCGGCGGGGGCAGTGGTGGCATGGCCAGTGCCAGGTGTGGTGATTGCCTGGATTAGTGGAAAGCCCCGCTTAGACCAAATTTTGTCCGTGGGGGTGGCCAAGATGATGGAGGAGTCGACCCATCCGATCTCGTCCAAGCTTTATCGCCACGCCGACAAGGGCTGGGTGGTCTGGGGTGAGGCGAAAAGGCCTGTTTCTCCTTAGTCCGTACCGCCTGTATCTTCGTCCATACAGCCACTGGGCGCCATCGATGCGACATCTTCGGGTCCATTGCCGACATGGCGCTTGTAAAAGTCGAGCATGAAGTTGATGTCTAGGCACTCCGTTTCGGTTTTGAAGTCCCAAGCGACAGCGGCAAAGCGGGAGGTCATGCGGGAGTTCGGGCTGATGATGAACTGTTGAAAACCATCGACGGCCTCTACCAGTGCCGCTATTTCTGCGTCACAGCCTTCAGGGCAGTTGTACAAAAACACGACGCCCCCGTGCTCCAAGTTGTGGACCCAGCGCTCCTCGGGGACGGCTTCATCCCACACGCCCCAGTCCCACCAGCAGGGGTTGTGAGGCCCGCCGGTTGGGGGGTAGCTTTCGTAGTCGATCTCACCTTCGACATGGGGGCTGTCCCCAGTGGCCTTGAATGATTCTGTACAGGTGGTGTCGCAATCCAGGCAATCCGACGCCCCGTCATCGGCGAGGCAAGTCAGTGATGTTTCACAGGTTTTACTATAGGGGTCAGGCTCTGCCTTGGTGCAGGCGAAGGAAAAAAATACCCAGTAAATATGTTTCATTCCATCCCCGTATTCGGGTGGTGACCAGATGTCGCCTTGGCGTCACCAGCAGGGTGAACACTGATGGGCTAAGGCGATTTCGGAGGTTGAAATGGCGAGTATTCGCAGTTTGGCAAAGCGCGTCGCACTTCGTGTGTCCGCTGTGGTTGCGCGCCACGAGTTGTTTGAGCGGCCGGGAGAACGCCCGCACCAATCTGTCTTGTCTGCTCAGGCGTGGAACTCGGGGCCGTCTGATGTGCTGGACACCCCAGGTGTTTCAATGGATGTGGCTGCCTTTAAGCCCCAACTGCTGACCGCTGCACCGATTAAGCGCATGATTACCCAAGGCCCAGCGATCGTTCATCATTGGGCCACTTGGTGTGAGTCTTGTATGACGGAAACCGAACCCCTCAAGGCGCTCAATGCCGGCACAAATGTGCCGCTCATTGGGGTGAGTTGGGATGGGTTTGAGGCACCATCTGCCGATGCCGCTTTGGCTGATGTGGCGGGCGTGGTTCAGGCGCATGCCATGGCTTGGGCGCAGGTCGTGGTCAAAGGCGGCGCGCCGCACTTTTTCAAGACCCTGAATATCCAGCTAAAAACCGTGCCTCAGACTTGGCTTATCGATGCCCATGGTCAGGTCACGGAGCGAATAGAGGGGCCGATATCTAAGAATGATATTGACGCCCTCATCATGAAGGCCAACGCGCTGTGATTTTATTTTTATTGGGTGTTTTGGGGTGTCAGCCTCATCAGGCCCCGGTCCAAGCCCTTGGATCGGGCGCAGCCCACCCTTCGGGTTATTTGGTCATCGCTCACACCAACGATACCCACGCTCATTTTAGTCCCAGCCGTGCACCGTGGCTTGAAGCGGCACCAGATATTGGTGGTTTTGCAGCGATAGCTGGGGCGGTTGAAGCGCTTCATGTTCAGGCGGGCGACGACCATGTTTTGTACCTAGACGGCGGCGACGTCATGACGGGTACACCGTTGATGGAATTTGAGGTCCGGGGTGTTCGTGGTGGGGCGATGCTCGATTTCATGGAGACTGCCGGCTTAGACGCCTGGGTTTTGGGTAATCACGAGTTCGATATCGGGTTTGACCATGTGTCAGCCTTGGTGGGTGCGAGTCGTGTGCCCGTGTTGTCGGCCAACCTCGATGCGCTGGATGGCTCCGGGGCGCCGGGTATCATGGGGCTTGTGGACCACACGATTTTCGAGCGCGACGGCCTGAAGGTCGGGGTTTTCGGTCTAACCACTGCCAGCTTGGGGCGCCTTACGGCATCGGGGGCGGCAGAAAAGTTGAATGTTCGCGATGTGATCGCTGTGGCCCGTGAGCAGGTGGAGGCGTTGGCGTCTCAGGTGGACCTGGTCGTGGCGCTGACCCATATCGGAGTTGATATGGACAAGCGTCTTGCCGCCGAAGTTGCGGGCATCGACCTCATCGTGGGTGGGCACTCGCATACACCGCTCACTGAGGCCCTCAAGGTTCAAGACACCTGGATCGTTCAGGCTGGCTGTTATGCCCGTCAACTTGGGGTCACAGAGATGACCGTCAAAGATGGTCGAATCGTCGCGTTTGAGGCAAGGCTACAGGACCTCCTCCCAGGTTCTTCACCCGTACACTCAGCGTCAGCGTCATTACAAAAGACCTGGGAGGAGCGAATAGATGCCCACTTTTCGGTGGTCCTCGGCAAGCTTGAGGGCGGTGATTTAGATCGGGGAGACCACGCAGAGACCGCTTTAGGGCGTTGGGCCGCAGACACGGTTCGCGAGGCTGCGGGGACAGACCTCGGGCTGTACAACCCCGGCGGGCTGCGGGCTGATTTGGTCGAGGGAGCCGTCACCCGAGGCGCGGTCTACACGGTATTTCCATTCGGGAACACCATCGTCACCTTCAATTTGAGAGGCGCTGACTTGGTGGGGCTTCTTTTGCGGAATGCCAACTCGGCTTTAAGCGGAAAACATCCGCCCATGCAGATGTCTGGTGTCACTGCCCAGTGGAGAAAAAGGTCAGGGGTAGCAGAGTTGGTAGCGGCCGAGGTTGGCGGTTCGCCGATTGAAATTGAGGCCACTTACACCATGGCCACAAACAGTTATATCGCTGCACAATGGAAATATAATCTCGGCTTTCATCCTGTGGACTTGAACGATATTGGAGTGACGGTGTACCAAGCGGCGCTGGAACGCGTCAGCAAGGCGGTGCTCACTCCACCAAAAAACCCACGAATTACCCGTATTGATTGAGAGGAGAGAACATGCCTATTTGGATTGATAAATTCGCACCGATCGCGATTTTGCTTGTGGTGGTTGGTATCGTCTTGGGGCGATTGCCCAAGGTCGATGGTATTGACCACAGCCCTGCTTTTAGGCGCCGTCGCGTGTTCAACTGGTTGCCCTTGGGGTTGACCTACGCATTTTTGTATATGGGTCGGTACAATATCAAAGTCAGTCAGCACGCTTTTGGCGACATGGACTTTAACGGCTCGCCGATGATGACCAATGGCGACTTCGCGATGATTTTCTTTTGGGGCACAGCCATTTATGGTGCTTCTTTCTTACTCAATGGCCCATTGACCGACCGTTTGGGTGGGAAGTTCGCCATTTTGGTGGGGGCGGGTGGCTCAGCCGTCATGAACTTGTTGCTGGGTGTGGTCACATACGGCATCGTGCATGACACGCCGATTCTTGGCTTTGACCGGGACACGCTGGCGAGCAACTTGACCGTGATTTTCTCGGTGCTTTACGCGGTCAACATGTATTTTCAGAGCTTTGGAGCTGTGGCCATTGTCAAGTGTAATGCCCCCTGGTTTCATGTCCGGGAGCGGGGAGTTTTTGGTGCGATTTTTGGAATACTGATTTCGGTGGGCATCTATTTTGCCTTCGACGTTGGCTATATGATCATCGAAAATATGTCTCTCGAGAAGGTTTTCTTCGTGCCCACGGTCATGCTCAGTTTGTTTTGGGTCATCGATGTGTTTGTGGTGAAGAACACCCCTGCTGACGCCGGCTTAGAGGATTTTGACACTGCAGATGCGTCCTCTGGAGATGAGGGCCCACAGCTTGGTGCCATCGCGGTGTTCAAGATGATGCTTGGAAACCCGGTGATCGTAACCATCGCAAGCATAGAGTTTTGCTCAGGATTTCTTCGTCAGGCGATCATGCAGTGGTTCCGGTCTTATGCCAAACAGACCAATGACATCTTGGGCATGAAGGCCAGCTTTGTGTATGAAAACTGGGGCATGTTGCTGTGTTGCGCGGGCATCATGGGTGGCGTGGCAGCAGGCATTATCTCAGACCGTGTGTTTCAGTCTCGGCGTGGGCCGGTTGCAGCGATTTTGTATGGTGGAATGCTGATTGGTTCTATCGTGATGACCTTCGCGTATCAGACTTCCTTCTTGCCCTGGTTGGTCCTCCTGATGAGCTTGTGCATCATCGGTGTCCACGGGATGCTCTCCGGTACGGCCAGCATGGACTTTGGCGGTAAAAAGAACGTTGGTGTCGCAGTCGGCATTATCGACGGCTTTGTGTACGCGGGTACAGCTGTGATGTCGATCACCTACGGAATCATCTTGCCAGATGACACCATGAAGGATGTGGCGGGCAACCCCGACAACTGGATCGGCTGGCCGGTCGCCATGATCCCGGTGAGTCTTGTCGGCTTGTACTTGGCAACCCGCATTTGGGATGCAAAGCCTCAAGGAAAGGTCGATAAAGGTGAGCCTGCCCTGCCTCCGGCCAAGCAGGCTTAGGCCTCAGTCTTTTCGTGGGGCCGGACCGTCGGGAAGCAAGCTGAGGTCTGCCGACCCTGGCTCGTAAACCGTCGCATAAAATTGTGGGTGAACCATCATGGCCTCGCGGGTTTCTGGGTCGCGTAAGGCCGCCATGACCTTGTTGGTCTCCACCATGGCTTCACGAAGGTCACTGAGGGCATAGCCAAAGCGTTCAGCGATAGCGGGGCCGTCCACCGTGAGGTTTTGTGTCGCCCACGCGCGCTGTTCTGCCAGCACGTTTGAAAAACGCCGAAATGGCTTTCCTACCCGAAGCCCAAGACTGAGCAATGGGCTGGGTATTGGGCTGCTGAGCATGGGGGTGCCCACCACAGATGCGGCCATGGAGAGCGCATCGTTGAAGCTGATGGCTTGGCCGCCACCGACAGACAAAATTTGGTTGTGTACGGTCGCGAGATCAAGGCTCGCTGCTGCCATTTTTGCCAAATCTCGGACCGGCAATACGCTAATGAGGTTGTCGCCGGCTCCTGGAACCCGAACCTGCCGACCGTCGTGCATGTCCCAGGCCAACTCCAAAAATGCATGTTCGTGGAGGGCTGCGCGCAGGATGGTAAAATCCACACCGGAGGCCATAAGCGCGTCTTCTGCTGCTTTTCGAGCCACAAAAGCCGGTGCTGTGGTGGTCTCAGCACCCAGGCATGAGATCAGCACCACGCGCTCAATGCCGAGTTCATTGGCCAAAGCGAACAGTTGGGTGTGGCCCTCTACAGTGGTATCTCGGTGATTATTTGCCTTAGATTCTCGTCGAATATTGGTCGCTACCACCAGGTGTGTGGCCCCATCGAGGCAGCGACGAAGGCTTGTGCGGTCCCTCAAGTCTCCGAAAAAATAACTGCAGCCAGTGTCATTGAGCCAATAATAGTGGCTTCCTTTCCTGACGAGGGTTCGAACCGGTAGGTCCAATGTTCGAAGGGTTCGGACGATGGCGCTGCCAAAGCGGCCTGTGGCACCTGTGACGACTATCATGGGCTTGGTTTGACCTCTGTATGTTGCAAGGGTACCTGCCTTGGCGTCTCTTGTCTCTCGAGGTGGCCTATGTCGGACCAAAATATAGAAAAACCAGTTTCATCGCCCATGGCATCCACATCCGTTGTCGACATCTTTATGGAGCTGTTGGGGCATCTCGGCCGCCAGGGAAAGGTGGGGGTTGGGCGCGCCCAGGAACGTGGCCGTCATGAGCTTGAAATTCGGCAGCTCAAAAAGGACCGCAGCAAGCGGCTAGAAAAGTTGGGCCGAGAGGTGATGGCGCTTGTGGACGGTGGGGAGTTGACCCATCCTGGCCTCGCTGCCCACATGGCGCATATCCAAGGGTTAGATCGAAAGATTCAAGCTGAGTTTGCTTCTCAGCTTTCCGGCGCCGAGCAAGATGGAGATCTGGCAGAAGAGTAATAGAAGCCACTTGCAGGACTCGGTGGCGTGTAATAGTAGCCAGCCACGTTGCGCAAGCGGCGTCTCTCTGGGGGTATAGCTCAGTTGGGAGAGCATCTGACTGGCAGTCAGAAGGTCAGGGGTTCAAGTCCCCTTATCTCCACCATTAAAGACCCTCGCTTCGGCGGGGGTTTTTCTTTGTGTGGGCTGTGTGTAAAGGCATTGGCATCGCCTCTTCCGGCAGCATAAAGGGCCCGTACTGGGGGCAGTTTACAAGCCGTAGACGAAGCCCACCGTTGTACAAAGTGAGGACGCCATGAAAGCGATCGTTTCCCTGAGTTTAGCTTGCCTGTTGGGGGTCGCCCCTGCGTCTGCCGCCAAGATCCCCAAGGCTGACTATGCCCTGAAGCTCGACAACTACTCAATTCAGTTGCAGTCGTACCCTTTTCCCTCTGGGCTACATGTGATCTTCCAAGAGGAGCACAGTCAGCCAGTGGTTGCCGTCACCTCAGTTATCGATTCGGGCGCAGAAAATGACCCGGTCGGCATGGAGGGCATCGCGCATGTCATCGAGCACTTGGCCTTCCGAGCACAGCACGGCGGATTGCCCAAGAATATGGACCTCATCAAGCAGTTGGGCGGCTCTTTCAATGCTTCGACATGGACGGACTGGACCAACTACATGACCATCGCTCCCCGCGATGCGTTGGAGCCATTGTTGGCCCTTGAGGCTCGGCGCTTGAAGGATGGGCTTGCGAACGTCACCGAAAAGGACGTCAAGCTCGAGGTTGAAATCGCCCGTAACGAAAAGCGTATGCGCGACGAAAATGGGGCCCTCGGTGAAGCATTTCGGGTGGCGGGTGAGCTGCTATTTCCAGAGGGTCACCCTTATACACGCAGCGTTATTGGTTCTCACGATTCGCTCAGCGCCATCACGCTTGAGGCGGCCAACGCCTATGTCGCCCAGCATTATGTTCCAGAGAAAACAACCATCGTTATCGTTGGCGACTTCAAGCTCTCAGAGGGCTTCGGGTTGTTGCTGAAGGCTTGGGAGCAAGATCTTGACTTATTGATGGCTCCAAAAGATGCATCAAAATATAATAGTTTGGCTAGCCAGGACGACCGTGATGCCTTTTTGGACGACTGGGTCGGCAGCTTGGGCGAGTACATCAAGGCCCACGCTGGCAAAGGAGCCAAGAAGCGTGTCGATTGCTCGAAGCGCCAAGACCCGCCCATGCCAGCAAGCCAAGAAGTTCTTCGCATTAAGGGCCAAGTCAAAACTGAAACGACGGTCTTGGTTTGGTCGACCCCTGGTGGCTACTGTGGTGACGACACCATCGCGAATATCGCAGCCAATCAGCTCTCAAACTATATTTATCAGACGATTGTACCCAACTGGCAGTACGGAAACGAAGACCAGGCCGTCGACGGTGTGGGTTGCTTTTACAACCCTTCTGAATATGCCGGGTCGGTCTATTGCTTCATTGAGCCCGCAGAGGGATACAAGGGTACCCGCTTGGCCGATAAGGCTGCTGATGCGCTTTACCGTCAGTGGGACCGCGAGGTCTACAAGAATGAGGCCTACCGTCGCTTTATCGACTGGTCCTTTCAGCAGGCCAAGATCAATGGGATGACGTCGATTTTGAACTCAGTGGATGAGGTGGCACAGCTGTATGGACGGGCCACTACCACGGCTATGGATGCCCACTTCACAGGGGATGTCCGCTACTTCAGTCGCATGATGAACCAGATCAATTCGGTGGGTGGCATCTTTCCGGTCCAAGAGTACGCAAGAAAGTGGCTCACTCGTGATCGGATGGTGACCATCATCGTCGAGCCGATGGATGAGGAAGAGCGCTTGCGAATGGAGGCGGCAGCACGTTCTGGTGAGGGTGGGGGAGAGCCAGGCTATGCGGGCGCCTCGCGCGACGATGCCCTCAGCACTTTGTTTTCCATGGCCGATATGGAGGGCGAGAAGCTTGCCGCACAGGTCATCACCCCAGACCGCTCGAAGGCCCGTGAATTCACCATGGACAATGGCATGAACGTTGTCATTCTTCCCCATGGCGAAGCGCCATTGGTTCGGGCAGAGATGTTTTTGGGCGGAAATGCTAATAGTGGCCCGGTTGAGGGCATGGACAGCTTTACCCATGCACTTCATTACCGAGGAAGCAAGATTCCCAGTGACGAGCGCATGTTGTCCATCGCTGGATACTACGGCGAGGGCGGTGTTGGTTATGGCCGCGTCCTCTCAGGTGGTGGAGCCAGTGGAAACTTAGATGCGATTTTGAGTCGTATTCGGAAGGAGACCGGCGAGGTCGACTACCGGATGGCAGGGAAGCGCCAATGGCTGAAAGACCGGGTCAGTGACTCGAAGGGGCCCAAGTACTCCTCCGATCCTGATACTTGGGTCGGCCGCCTACGCAGCAAGCACCTCTGGGGCGATCATGCCTATGGAAATTGGGGTGATAGAGCCTACTGGGAGCGGATGCGAGCTTGGGACCAAGGGCATGTTGAAGGCTGGATAAATCGCAAGTACCAGCCTGCCAATGCCACCTTAATTGTGGTTGGAAAAGTACCGAATTTGGACGAGGCCGAGGCTGCTGTTCGGGCGTATTTCAGCTCTTGGTCTGCTAAACCAGGAACGACAATCGGGCCATTGTTGCCACCCCAGGCACCGACCCACTCGGCTGATCGGAAAGTCTTGGTCTTCGATAAACCGACCGCGACCCAGACTGACATCACGATGGCTTGCCCGATGGTTCCATGGACCAAAGAAACCTATATCGCCGGAAAGGTGTTGGGCTCCTCGGTGTCTGAGATTGCTTGGCGCCGGCTTCGTGAGAAGGCGGGGGTGACCTATGGCGCGTATGCGTACAACTCGGCCCAGCCCGGTGGTGCAAGCTCGTTGATGATTGGCGGTCTGTTTCAGAACAATGCAACAGAGTTCGCCATGGCCACCTATCTGGAGCTTATCGACAAGGCGACGGTCGGAGATATTGACCCATCCATCGTGGCGACGGCAAAGTGGGGTAAAGCCCGCGAGACCGTCTTGGCGCAGCAGTCCTCGAACCAGATGGTCAATTACTTGATCGGGTCAGTTTCATCGGGCAGAGGCTTGGAGTATCTCGCTGAGATACCCGAGCAGTTGACCGGGGTTAATATTGACCAAATGGCAGCGTTGATGACCCCATGCAAGGGGCATGAGATATTCACGATCACCGGACCACTTCAGTATGCCTCGGTCGCTCTGGAAAACCTGGGCTTGGAATATGAGGTCGTAGATTGGGATGCCTTGCACCAAGAGCAGCTCGACGAGAAGGAGCTTAAGAAGCACCTCAAAAAGAAGGCGAAGTGGGAAGCGAAGAAGGCCAAGAAAGAGGCTGAGGACGCCGCTAAGGACGCCGCTTCTAGCGCAGGCTGAGCAGCGGGTACTTCAGTTTTAGCTGGTGAACAACGCGGCGTGGTCTTTAAGGGTCTTGAGGGCTACGGCGAGTGTGTCTTCGGAGTCTGAATCGGAGAGATCTTGGGCCGAGGCGATGGTTTTCTTGACGCTGTCCACCAGGGCTGCGTCCATCTGGTCACCTTGGGTGATGAGCTTCGCCTCAAGGCTGGAGATGTGTATGTTGATGTCATCAAAGATGGCTTGAAACCCTGCTGCAGGTGCTGGGTTGAGCTTAGAACGAATACCGTCGATTTCGCCCTTGCTCATGCCGATCGGGGAGGTGATTTCAATCTCGTCTGAAACACCGCTGCGGGTGTCTTCTGCGCTTACCCTGACGATGCCCGAGCTGTCGATATTGAAGTGGACCTGAATCCGGGGTTCACCTCGGGCGCCGGGCTGCACATTATGGAGTTCGAATTGCCCCAAGGAAACATTTTCCTTGGCATCCTTACTTTCACCTTGAAGAATGTGGATCTTCACGGTTTTCTGGTTCTCTTGCACCGTTGAGACCAGCTGCGTTGCATCAGTTGGGATGGTTGTGTTCTTCGGGATGAGGGTGGCCATGCGTCGGCCCTCGACCTCGATTCCCAAGGAGAAGTTGGTGACGTCGAGCAAGGTCACCGCCTTGGTCTCTCCGCCCAATATAGAGGCCTGAATGGCCGCGCCGATGGCGACGACCTCGTCTGGGTGCAAAGACTTGTTGAGGGTGCGGCCAAAGAGCGCTTGGACCATCTCCTGAATTTTTGGGATGCGGCTCGAGCCGCCCACCATGATGACCTCGTCTACGTCACCGGGGTTGATTGCCGCATCCTCCATTGCTTGTTTGCATTCATTGATCGTGGCCTCAAAAAGATGCTGTGCCATCTGCTCAAACGCCGCACGGGTCAAGGTGGCTTGGAGGTGTTTCGGACCTTCGGCGTCTGCGGTCAAGAAGGGCAAGTGGATTTCGGTGGATGTGGTACTGGACAACTCGATTTTGGCGCGTTCGGCAGCATCTCGGAGCCGTTGCATGACCACATTGTCACCTAAGATATCCAGGCCAGTGTCTGCCTTAAAAACTGAAGCCAGCCATTCAACAAGTGCTTGGTCCACATCAGCGCCACCCAAAACGTTATTTCCGCGGGTAGAGAGGACCTCGGCGATGTCATCGTCCACCTGTAGCAGAGAGATATCGAAGGTCCCGCCACCCCAGTCGTAAACAGCGATTTTGGCTTTGCCTTTACGCTGGTGTACATATGCCAGCGCCGCCGCAGTCGGCTCGTTGATCACCCGCAGCACATCCAGGCCAGCGATGATGCCAGCATCTTTGGTGGCCTGTCGTTGGCTGTCGGTAAAATAGGCGGGGACGGTGATGACAGCCTCGGTCACATCCTCTTCGAGGTATGCGCTCGCGGAATCCTTCATCTTTTGAAGGATCAAAGCAGAGAGCTCCTGCGGGCTGTATAGGGTGTCCTGAACCAGCACTGCTGCCATGTCCTTTTCATCTTTTGCGATCGTATAGTGAACAAGTTTCACTTGCTCTTGAGCGTCCTCGAATGTGCGGCCTATAAAACGCTTCAGAGAGTGAACGGTCGCTGAAGGATTGATGAGGAGTTGGCGTTTTGCGATGTCGCCAACAAAGCGCGTACCATCTTTGGCAAAGCCAACAACCGATGGCGTGACCCTTCCACCTTCTTCACTCGTGATCACCCTCGCTTCGCCACCCTCAACGACCGCGCAAACTGAGTTGGTGGTCCCCAAATCGATTCCAATGACTTTGGCCATGCAAACCTCAACTGCTTTTACGATAAGCTATAAAATGTACCCGGAACTGGATTCGAACCAGCACTCCCTTGCGGAAAGAGGCTTTTAAGGCCCCTGTGTCTACCGTTTCACCACCCGGGCAAGTGCGCCCATCCTCTCGCGTTGTGTCAACGTAGTCAAGAGGCTTTGGGCACTAAGCGTTTCATTGGCCATGGCTTTCCGCTATGTTGCGTCACTCAGAGGTGTTTAATGTCTAGAATCTTCGGTACCTTGTTGCTTGCTGTGTTCTGTCTTGGTCTGGGTTGTGGGGTGAAAAAAAAGGGTAAGTCGGGGCTGTGGAAGACAATAATCAAAAATGGTGATGCACTATATTTGGCCCGAAACGAAGCGGGTGAGCTTGACCGGGCGATTCAATGGTACCTGAGTGGCGTTCGAGAATTTCCGCAGCAGCCTCAAATGAAGGGAAGGCTGTCTCGCGCGTATGTGGCGCGTGCGTATGGCCTGGGTGCAGATGGACTCGACGGCTATGCCACAGCCCGAGAGTTTGGTCTGGAGTGCATGAAGATTGACGCCTCTTTCGGCGGGCTCGTTTCTGCCGCAGGTGGGGCAGTGACCCCTCAGGCGGTTGCTGTGCTTGGGCCTGAGTTTGTAGAATGCATGACTTGGACCTCCATCGCATGGTCCAGGTGGCTCGACGAGCGGGGTGTAATCGGCGCATCTATCGACCTACCTGCAGTCAAGGCTTTGGCCCGTCGGGCAGTCGAACTTCAGCCTGATTATGATGGTGGGCTTCCAAGTGCAGCGCTCGGTTTAGCGCTCGCACTTGCTCCAAAGCCGCTCAAGCCCAAGCTCAAGCAAGCGCGAAAGGCTTTTGAGGTGGCGATTGCGGCTGCACCCGAGCGTCTCAGCTATCGTGTTGACTTGGCGCAATATGTGGTCGCCGCTGAAGGGCGGCAAGAAGAATGGGTCCAATTGCTTGAGGGGGTGGTTGATACCATCCCGGCTGAGCTTGACCCTGACCGCCTCGAGAATGCCCGTGCCATAATAAGAGCCCGCGCCTTATTGGCAGCAGGCTTGGATAGACGCTGGATTTTAGCTAAGCCTTGAGGGGCTTAGGTTCGTTTGTATGCGCGACGCATGGCCTTACGGCGACGTTTCTCAGCGAGGCGTTGCTTGAGGCGACGCTTTTCACCTGGCTTCAGGTAAAAGCTGTTCTTCTTGATGTCCTTGCGGATGCCTTCCCGCTCAACTTTACGGCGGAAGCGGCGCAAAGCCTTTTCAAATGGCTCATTTTCGCGAACGGTGACGAGGATCAAGGTGGACTCCATTGTTGGTCTGCGATGTAGACCATAAAAAGTGACCTGCGCAGTTATCACATTCAAAGATGGGTGCAAGGGTAAATGAGGGGTGGAACGTACGGGCTCGGTTGGTTGTTTTCTAAAACACCGCGCCAAAGGCGGTTCCAACGTAAAACATATTGTGCAAGCCTACATCGATACGCAGGTTGGCCTGATCGCCAAAGTGAAAGCGTGTGCTCGCGGTGAGGTCGATGACGGGCAAAACGGCTGGGATGCTTTTGGGCCCATCGTCAGGGCAGTGGTCTTTGCGCGTATAGGCCGGAGATTCGGTCATGCATCCGTCAGTTCCACTGCCGCCTGGGCCCCAGGAGGTCATTTCGCCAAGCATAAAGCCCAGGCCGAGGCCGCCACCAAACAGGAAGCTCATCCATGGTGTGGCATAAATTTCGTGGCCGTAGTTGGCGCCGAAGGCCAGCATGCCAAGGCCATCTGTGCGAATCCAATCACCGTCATCGTGGACTGCTGGTTTGTCGACATCGTCCCAGTACCCATTGGAGATCATGGCGCCGGTGTACTCAAAATAGAAAATCCAATTTGCAGGATCTTTTTTGACGACAAATTCTGCACCGGCCACAAATGCTTGGATGTCAGGTCGGGCGTAGGGGTTGGCACCGTCGGCGTCGTTGTCGAAAAACCAGATATCCATGATCGAGTTTGGGACGGCCATGTAGCGAACCCGCACATTGCTCTCAAAACGATGTTCCCGTTTGACCGGCAAGTCTTGGTGTTGTGAGCCAGCGCGCTTAGCGGTTTGGTTGATGGGGGCGGCTGACGGGCTTTGGGCACCTACCACTGTGGAGGCGAGCATGATGAGCGGTGTGATCATGGGTATGGCTCCTTCTTCTTGTTCTAAGATCCGTTAACCGCTTAGATGTGGGCAGGAGGATTGTCGCGGTGCTAATGAACGCAGTTAACCGATGTATGTTTATCTCATGGTTTGCATTTGGGTGTCACCTTGGGCGTCCTCCCACGACCGACGACACGTTTAAGGTTGGGCGGGTAGTTACGCTTGGTGCCGAGGCTGGCCTGAAGGACTCCCTACGGAACGGGCTGGCAACCGCCTTTAGCTTGCGCGCCTTGAGTGGTGTTGACGCAGCTCAGCCTGTAAACGTGGCTGTGCTCTCGGCCACAGTGCAACCAAGAGGTGTCGGACCCAGCAGTCAGATTTTTGCAGCGACCCTTACGGTGAGCGTGGTGGCGGGGCGCAGGGCTTCGCGGTTTTCGGCTGAACGCAGCTACACGGTGATCGATCCTGTGCAAGGGGCAGCGGCGCGTGCCGAGGCGTTTAATAGTCTGGCCCATGGTTTAATGGCTGATGCGGTCATGTGGTTGGCTCACGGACCGACGGTGGATGATTAATGGCTGCCAAGTTTCCCACAGTGGCGATGTTTTTGGGCGATGAGTCCATCGGTAGAAAGCGGGCAGAGACTTCGCTCGTCGACTCAGTTTTTGCCGGTGCGTCACCCAGCTTTAATCTCGCGACATTTAGCGCGGCAGAAGGAGCAGAGCGGGCCCTCGAGGTGGTGAAGACTGTTCCGATGATGGCTGAATATCGTGTTGTGGTGATTCGAGAGATGGAGTCTGCTTCAGTGCCTCTGCTCGATGATCTGCTTAATTATGTTGGCAAGCCAAACCCAAGTACGGTTTTGATTTTGACGGGAGTGAAAACGCCCGCAGTCACGGGTGGTGTAGATCGTGGGCGCCGCATTGAAGGGGCGGTCAAGCGCCTGGAAAGTGGACGAGTCGAG
>DBIS01000342.1 GCA_002296975.1 Deltaproteobacteria bacterium UBA796
CACTTCAGCCTTATCAAAGATTTCGCCCGGGTTGAGGACCGTGTAGGCCATATGGCTGGGCATGGCCGCGGCGAGGAGCAAGACGGGCCACATGATGAACGGAATGCTCTTCAGGTCCAGCATGCGCCGAATTGTTGAGAAGAAGATCATGACGATGACGGCGGCAACGACGGCGGTACTGAGCAGATCGTTCATTTCCATAAGTAGCGGTACTCCATTGTGAGCACCGTTAACCAATCCATCGCCGATATGGGGGTCATGTCTTTATGGTAAGTGGCTCAGATATGAGTCTTTAATCCTAAAGACATGGCCCCATGGGTGACTTAAGCCTAAAGACATGACCCCAGTTTAGGTGCAAAATGCTACTCATCGTATCGGCCAGCAGCGGCCACAATCTCACCCTCGCCAACACCCTCTCCGCACTCGCGACCGAGCTCAACATCGACAATACGGTGTTGGATTTGACCACCACGGGCTTGCCTTTGTTTAGCCCCGCTCGCCAATCCGAAGGTCGGCCAGAACAGCTCGACGCCGTGGAGTCCCTCTTTGTTGCCGCGACCGCCATGTTATTTGTCGCCCCAGAATACAATGGTGGGACGCCGCCCTCGTTGAGCAATGCCATCGCCTGGTTATCCACCCAAGCGGAGGACTTTCGAGCACTGTTCAGCCGCAGACCGGTGGCCCTCGCTACCCACAGCGGGGGCGGTGGTCAAAAGGTGCTCGTCGCCATGCGGCTTCAGTTCGGGCATTTGGGTGCCACGGTGATTGGCCGCGAGTTGCTCACCAACTATGGAAAGCCCCTAAATGACGACTCCGCTCGGGATGTGCTGGCGGTTTTGGCCGATTTGTCTGGTCGCTGAACGTTAGCTTTTCTGACATCGACGGCGAAACATCAGGAATCCCAAGAACCCTGCCAGGTTCATCCTGGCCATGGGAAGCAAGAATAAAAGAAAAATAGCGGGGGGATCAGGGCTTTTGGTTGGGGATCAAGTCCACAACAACCGGCGCGCGGGACTGCGTTGCCGATGGAAGGATACGGCTGGATTGAACATGCCAGTCAGCGCCGGTCCAAACCTGATCTCGGGCGTGTTGGGTCCAAAAGGGCATGCCGAGGATTTGGGTGGGCCAGTTTGGGCCGGAGGGCGCTCGTCGAAGTCCGGCCGCCTCGAGGGGTCTGCTCAAGGCCAGGGCATTCGGAGGCCCTTGCAGATCACCAACGACCACCAACGACCGGCTGCCGATGCTTTGTGCCGTCGCTGCCGTCATGGCCAAGCTCGAGACCACCCGGCGGCTCCAGTTGGGCCAGTCCAGCACACCGTTTGGGGGCGACAAATGCGCCATGATCAGGGGGACCACACCAATGTCTTCCACGTGAGGAAAACCGATCATCGCCCCTGATCCTGGGGCATTTGGCATGGGCAAATACCACTCATCGGTTTCGCCGCCGCAGTATTGAAAGCTGCCTCGGACCACAGCGAGCATGCCGGTGGTCGCACCTGAGATTTGGCTTGGCACGAACTTAACTTCGCCACCCAAAGCCTCTTGGATTTGGCTTCCGACCTCAGGATCGTCGGTGCCAATCAGCACCACAATGTCGGGCTGGGTTCCCAAGATGGCTTTCACGCCCTCGTCTAGGCCATCCGAGCCGTCGACCGTCCAGGTCACCAAGCGAACAGGTGCCCGGGTGGGTTTTGCCAAGATGGCGCAGCCTTTGAGCTTACGTACCCAGGTGGGCCCGGCCGGCACCGCGACCGCTATCCCTCCGGCATCTTCATGCAAGGCGAAGCCACCGGCCACCATGCTGGCTGCGATGGCCCCAGCCAAGAGGTTTTTTCGCTCCAGCAGGGCAAGGGCCGTCACCGTGACCCCCAAGGCCAGGGCTACCGGTTCGGCCATCACCGCCAGAAGCGAATATGGGGTGGTCGAAATGGCACCTGCACCAAATAGGACCAAGGCCGGCAACACCGTGAGCAGGATGTTGCCCAGTATCGAGGCATTTTTGGGGTGGGAGGGCGGATTGTCCATCGGCTTCAGTTTAGCAGTGGTTGAGGGCGTCGAGTGCAACCCGAAATAGCTTTGGCCATCGTTCGAGCAAGGGAAGCAGTCGGGTGCGCAATGGTTCATGGCGGCGAATGAATAGCAGTCCGCCGGTCAGCCACCTGTATCGTCGGGTGAGTGCGCGCCATTTTTTAGAGTAGTGGGCTTCGGAACATTGGCTGATGGCGTCGATGGCCGCCTGAGCAGAGTCCAAGCCCAGCCGTACACCCTCGCCGGTGAGGGGGTCTACATAGCCGGCAGCATCGCCGATAAGCAGTACTCTCCCGTGGGTTTGACTGGATACACGCTGCTCGAAAGGCCCGGCACCTCGCGGTTTTGAGCATGGTTCACCCAATCGGGATTGCAGCGCGGGGAAGGTGCTCAACCATCGGTCCCACGGCTCACCCTCGCCGGTGGCGGTCGCCTCAGATCCGTACAAAATCGCGACCCCGACCGTATCTTCAGAAATCGGGGTGACATAGGCCTCAGCGTCTCGGTGCCAATGAATCTCCACAAAATCGCTCCATGGCCGCACCGAAAAATGTCGTCGAATTCCGAGCCGTGGCGGGTGACGGGCTTTGGCTTGCAGCCCGAGGGCCTTTCGGATGGGCGAGTGCAATCCATCCGCTGCGAGCAGCCACCGTGCGGGCTCACCTTCTACCACCACCCCAGTTTGGTTTTGTGACCAGGTGCGCACCCGGGTTGGCCGGATCTGAACGCCCAAGTCTAGCGCCCGTCTTGTTAGCGCATCATGGAGTACGGTCCGTCTGACACCAAGGCCCGGCCCCATGCTGAACTCGGCCTGTGCTACCCGGTCACCCTCGACATAGCGGACACCCAAAAATCGGTGGCCCTCGAGTTTGTCCACGCCGATTTTCTCCAAAACCAGTAGCGCTGGCGGCATTAATCCCTCGCCGCATGCTTTGTCGATGGGCATGGTTTTGGGTTCAAAGACGATCACGCTCATCCCGGCGAGTCTGGCCATAATGGCCGCAGCCAAGCCGGTCGGCCCACCACCCACGACGACCACATCAGTCATGATGCTTGGGGTCATTTCGCCGCCACTGGGCCACGGTGCTTTTGACCACTGCCCCTGCCAGGACAAAAGCGTTCACGGGTTTTGGTGGTACGAGGGTGCCGTCTCGCCATTGCTTGAGGGTTTCGCCACGCCTGATTTTACCACTCGATGTTCTGGGTAAGGTGCCGGCCTGAAGCAGGATGATCGCTTGTGTCCGCACCCCGGTTTTGGCCATCACTGCGTCCTTACATCGTTCGGCTAGCGTTTCGCCGACTTGTCCGCGGGTTTCCACAAAGAGCAGGACCGCCTCGCCATCCCCAGTGATGTCGGCCACCGCTGCAGCACAGCCAGTTCGGACCCCCTCAATGCCATTGACGGCCGACTCAAGCGTGGAGGGGTCGTGATTGCGGCCGTGCACAACGAGCACATCTTTGGCGCGCCCTGCGATGTACAGCTCATCTTCGAAAATAAAGCCCAAGTCGCCGGTATCGAGCCACTCACCGTCTTTGGGGGCCGGGCTACCGTCGAGATATTCATCCATGATGCTGGGGCCAGCCACCCACAGTCGCCCGATTTTACCGTCGGCTAAGCAGCCTTCTTGGCCTCGAATTTGAATCGAAAATCCCCGAAGCGGACGACCGACCGAGGCCAACTCTACTCCGTATTTATCGGGTTTGGCCTCACCGTTTTGAAGGGATTTTGCACAAAAATATTGGTGTATAAAGTTGGAGCCTGCATCTCCAAATGTGACGGCCAACGATGCTTCGCTCAGACCATAAACAGGGGTCATCGCCGATGAGCGCAGCCCCCATGGTGCAAAGCGTTTTGTGAAAGCCCGCATGACGTTGGCAGAGGTGGGTTCTGCACCGTTTAAGGCGAACCGCCAGTGGCTCAAGTCGACACCGTGGAGTTCATCGTCTTGAATGCGCTCCGTGCACAGGGCGTAGGCAAAGTTTGGTGCTGGCGATATAAAGGCTTTGTACTTGCTAATCGCGCGTAACCATAGGGCGGGTTTGGCTAAAAAGGCCTCGGGTGGCAGCAAGGTGAGTGAGCCTGGGTAAAGCAAGGTCGGGAAGATGCATCCGATGAGGCCCATGTCGTGGTACAGGGGCAACCAGGTGACCCCCGCTGGGTAAAAATTGTCGTCGTCGGGCTCGATGTCTAGAATGGCCGAGGCGTTCGCGATCACGTGTGCGTGTGTGAGGGCCACGGGTTTGGGCGCACCGGTGGTACCCGACGAAAACTGCACCATGGCAACGTCATCTGCTTTGGCCGGTGTTGGCGCGAGGGGTGGGTATTGCTCGAGGGCTGCCACCCGAAGAATCTTGACTGGGTGGTCGGTCGCGGCGACGACTGAGCCCATTAGCTTTCCCGCTCGGGCGTCGGTCACCAAAACCTTGGCCTTGGCTTGGTTTAGCATTTGGGTGGTACGCGAAAAATACTCATCGAGTCGGCCAAGTCGGACCGGCGGGTACAGTGGGATGGGGATGGCGCCCATGTGGACCGCAGCAAAAAAGACGTCGGTGAAGGCCACGGTGGTCGGCAGGACGATGGCCACGGTGTCTCCGGGCCGAACACCCGCAGCGTAAAGCCCGCCAGCGATGGCAGCGGTTTTCGAGGCGAGGTCTGGAAAATTGCGCCAGGTTTCCTTTTCGTGACGGTCCAAATACCGAAAACCGGTGTCGGCCTTGTTGAGGGTGGCGGCGGCCTGAAGCGCACTAAACAGCGTGATATCACTCACTTTTGGGCCAATTTACTGCTGATGAGGTGAATTAAGTCCGCAATATCGACGATTTGCGCCTCGTCTTCGGGGTCAAGGCAGATTTCAAAGTGATCTTCGATCGCGACAACCAGGGTGAGTTGTTGAACCGAGTCAAGCTTATCGCCCAACTCGCCGGCGTTGAGGTCGCCTGTAAATTTGAGTTTGGTCCTTGCGATTTTGGCCAACTCCGTCTGAATCTGTTTGGGGGTCATGATGATTCCAGTGTTTTGAGGGCTTGGTTTTCGCAACGGATTCGGACCCGCAGTAACAGTGCGTTGCACAGGCTAAAAAAGAGGGCTGTTCGCCATGCCCCATGAATCATTGGCAAGGCGATACCCTCAATAACGACCGCGATGTAGTTGGGGTGTTTGAACCACCGATATGGCCCGTCGCTGACCGGGGAAAGGCCGGGGATAACGATGATCCTCGGGTTCCAACGGCGCCCGAGACTGTGTATGCACCACCAGCGAAGCCCTTGGGCCAACACGGCCACTGTGAACATAAAGGCCGTCAAAAGTACCGAACTTAGGGTCGGCAGTGCCAGCACCTCGAGGACCATGAGCACCAAAAATAAGGTGTGGAGAACCACCATCGATGGCCAGTGTTCTTGACCGTATTCGCGCCCACCTTTTGCCATGCTCCATTTGCGATTTTGGGTGCCGATGACAAGCTCAGCCAGGCGCTCGAGGGCGGTGAGGCCGACAACGATATAAAACAGAAGTGTGATGCTCATGCGTCCCCCCAGCGGAGCAGCACCAATTCCGAGCAAAATCCGGGCCCCATGGCCATCAACAGGCCGTAGCTACCGGGGGGAGGGGCGGTGTCGGCGAGGGTGTCTCGAAGCACAAACAGCACGCTTGCGCTCGACATATTGCCCACCTCGTGGAGGGAGTCCCAAGTGCGGGAAAGAGCGGCTGGGGGCAGATCTAAGCAGTCTTCGAATGCGGTAAGGACTTTGGGCCCGCCGGGGTGGGCGACGATGGTGTGGATATCTTTCAAACACAGGTTGTGTTCGGCTAAAAATCCGTCCACGTCTTCACGAATATGTGCGCTGACCACATCGGGTACCGAGGCGTCGAGCACGATTTGAAAGCCGGTGTCTGAGATGTCCCAACCCATCACCCGCTCGGTGTCGGGGTAAAATCGGCTGGTGGAGGCGACGACTTTGGGGCCGGTGTGTCCTTGGATGCGGTTTTCGCCCAGGCCAACGAGTGCGGCGGCGCCATCACCAAACAGCCCACTCGCGATGAGATTGGCGACCGAAAAATCACCGCGCTGGAGGGTCAGCGAGCACAACTCAACGCTCAATAATATACCCACGTGGTTGGGATGGCCGCGCAGGTAGTCTGCGAGACGGGCGGTTCCGGCGGCACCGGCAACACAACCGAGACCAAACATAGGGATGCGCTTAATGTCGGACCGAAACCCCAGGCGGTTGACCAGGCGCGCATCGATTGCGGGTGTGGCGATGCCGGTCACGGTCGTGGTGAAGATGACGTCCACATCGGTGGGCTGTAGGCCGGCGGCAGCGAGCGCACCTGACACGGCCTTGGCACCGAGTGCTGTGCCCACGGAGATAAAAGCGTCGTTGGCTTGGCCAAAACTAAGCTCAGGGTAGCGCTCGATGGGCAGCGCGAGGTGCCGGCCACCGACGGCTACGGCTTTATGAAGACGCACCAAGCGGTCGGCGTTGTGGTGATGTGCCTTCCAATGGCGAAGAAATCCCGCGATGAGGGCATTTTGGTCATAATGGTGGCCAGGGAGGGCTCCAGAAACGGCAGCAATAAGCATGGGCTTGTGATACCATCGGGCTTGCTTTCCTGCGAACACAGGGTGTTATAATGAAGCATTTTATAGTCGGCTTGGTTTTTTTGCTTGCATCCTCTTTCGGGGGCGATGCGCAGGCGAAAACCTATCTATTTAGTCAACAAGGCAGTGCGCTGAAGTTCTTCAACAGCGCGTCATTGCATGGGATTGAAGGTGAGGCCAAGCAGTTTTCTGGCAGCCTCGACACCGACACACTGACCGCTTCTTTGGTGGTGACCACAGCGGCAATGACCACATCTTTAGGGCCTCGAGACAGCAAAATGCACAGCTTTTGTTTGGAGTCTTCGAAGTTTCCCAAAATCGCATTCGTGGTGAGCAGCATCGAGGGCGGCGAGGGGCTTGCTTCAGGGGCCGGGGCCGGCAATGTGAGCTTGGTCGGAAGTTTGACCATTCGCGATGTGAGCTTGCCGATAAAAGTGGCGGCCAAGTACGTGTTTGAGGGCGAAAAGCTAAAGTTGAAGGGGCGGTACGACTTTAAGTGGACCGACTTCAAGGTGCCTGATCCGAGTATTTTCATTTCCACATTGTACCCCGATATGCATGTTGAGTTTGATTTGGCGATGTAGGTCCTGAGGCTGCTTTTTGTATTGAATTTCGCGCTTGGATTTGGCGGGTGCGACAAAGAGAAAGAGAGGGTTGAGGCTGATGGCGGTCTGTTGATCGACGCTGATGCTGACACAGCAGCGCCAGACGCCCTTGGCCGCTACACCCCCGATGATGGTCCGGGCCACGCGGGCGGCGTGGTTGTTGCAGTGCTTCAACCTCTCCCATATCGAAAACTTTAAGGTGAGCGGTCAGTTTTGGGTGGTTGAAAACAGCGTTTCGTCTGGCGGCTAAACCCACTGCACCGTTCACCTACTCCTCCACATCTGGTGACCCATGCTCGCACTGCTCAGCATTCTCGTACCTGCTATTTTGGCTGGATAGCCCTCAGACCTTCCAGATCTCGATCCGGTGTTGGCCACGGCCGTCAGGTTGCGTCCCGATATATGCTCCCGTTGGCTTACAATTCCAAGTGACATCGGGGTCAGGCTCCGCTCCCCGCTCCCCGCGCTCCCTGCGCCCGCGCCCTAAAGCACCTTTCGCGGCCCCCAAATTACATCGCCACCTGCGATAATCGCCTTAAAGTTAGCCCGGCCAATCGCGGCCTCGCCAGCATCGACGCACAGCTCGTAGCTTTTCGCCTCGAGTTCTGTTCGTTCATCTTCGTCCATCGACAAGCTTGCCAGCACGCCAGCCTTGAAAGCACCCACCGCGGTTGGCGACCGTTTGGCCGCTAGTTTTGCGAGGGCTAACGCTCGTTCTTGGGCCTCAGGCTCGGAACCTGCGAGTTCATCGATTAGGCCGATGCGAAGCGCCTCTTCGGCACTGATTTGCTCACCTGTCATGCCCAGCCTCAAGGCTTGGTTTGGCCCAATAATCCGCGACAACTCCGAGGTGCCTCCCGCCCCTGGCAAAATGCCAATGCCCGTCTCAGGCAAGGAAAATCGCGCATTCGGCGTGCCGATTCGATAATCTGCAGTGATCATAAACTCTGTGCCCCAACCCAAGGCCAGTCCGTCCACCACGCACACATGAAATGCTGGCACCCGCCTGAGCGCGCCCAAAGTCGACCGCTGCCGCCGCACATGGGCCTTGACCTGAGCATCGGACCAGTCGGCCCGTTCAGTGACATTGGCCCCAGCGATAAAGATGCGCTTTCCGCTACGGGTTGTCTTGCTCGACGAAGAGATCAAAGCCCGCACGCCTCCGCCCTCGATGCGCGCGGTAATGGTCTCCCAGTCGGACAACTCTGTGCTTCCCATCTCGTTGACGCGACCATGCTCGATTCGGATGTGGAGGATGGCGCCGCAGTCTGAAAACTGAGGATGAAACGAAGATAGATTGATGGTGTCCATGGCCCCGCTCTAACAGGACCACGGGTTATGTGTACACCTGGATGGAGCTCACTTTGGCCAAACAAAAAAACGCAAACACTGCGCTTGAGTACGATTTGGTCATCATTGGCGCGGGTATCACCGGTGCCGGAACCGCCCGCGATGCCGCCAGACGGGGTTTGTCTGTGCTTGTGGTCGATCAGGGCGATGTCGCCGCTGGCACAAGCTCGTGTTCGTCAAAGTTGGTCCACGGCGGGCTGCGATACCTCGAGCAAGGCGAACTTGCTTTGGTCTTTGAGTCGGTCGCTGAGCGGCGAATCTTGCTGAATATCGCGCCGCATCTGGTGCTTCCGCTCCCATTTTTGCTCCCAGTTTTTGACGACTCTCCCAGGGGCATGCTCACCATCAACATCGGCATGTGGCTCTACGACGGTCTCAGCCTATTTCGCTCTCCAAAGCTGCACAAATCCCTGTCTCGGCGCAAAGTCCGTTCCACCGAGCCACAACTTCGCGCCGAGGGGCTCAAAGGTGCGCAACTGTATTACGACTGCTCCACCGATGATGCTCGCCTGACGCTTGAGACCCTCCTCGATGCCCAGCAAGCCGGCGCCGAGATTTCGACCTACTCCCGGGTGGAAGGCTTTCAGTTTGAGGCTGGGCGCATCACCGGGCTTGAGCTGCGCGACCAACTCAACGGTCACTGCCAGACTGTTTCTGCCAAAGTCGTGGTCAACGCCACCGGCCCGTGGTCCGATATGACCCGCAGTCTCGCCGGCACCATCTCACACGAAAGAATGCGCCCGACCAAGGGCGTTCATATCGTCTTGAATGCCGACAAACTCCGCCTTGAACACGCTGTTTGCTGCATGCATCCAGACGATGGACGCGTTTTTTTTAGCATCCCTTGGGGCGAGCAAACCTATATCGGCACCACAGACACCGATACCCAAGGTGACCCAGGCTCGGTCTTCGCCGACGCTGGCGATGTCGCCTATTTACTGCGGGCGGTCAACGCGTACTTTCCTGGCAACGAGGTCAGCACCGACGATGTCATCTCGACTTGGGCTGGCGTTCGACCTTTGGTGGGTGATGAATCTGCAGACGATGAGTCGAGTGTATCCAGAGAGCATGTGCTCGCCGTCGAACCTCATGGCATGGTCACGATCGCTGGCGGTAAGCTCACCACCTTTCGCCGGATGGCGGCAGAGGTGGTCGACACGGTGGTTGATCAGCTCAAAACAGTTGGCGCGAGCAGGGGGCGGCTTCGAGCAGCTGAGACCGCCGTTAATCCGCTACCTGGTGCCGTGGGGTGGCCAGAACAGGGCGGCATACAGGCCGTCTCGGAGCAAATAATGGACCTGGCCGCTGGGCTCATCTCAGCGCAAACCGCCATGCTTTTGGCCCAAACCTACGGTATGCGGGGCATCAATATCGCCGAGGCTGTGGTGGCCGCCCCCGCCTCTGGCCAGGCTTTAAGCGAAGGGCGGCATGAGATTCTCGCCCAGGTTGACTGGGGGGTGAATCACGAACTGGTCCGCACCGTCTCCGACATCATGATTCGCCGAACACAACTGTTTTATCGTGCTGCCGATCAAGGGCTTAGTGCCCTAAAACTGGTGTCTGAACGCCTGGCGATTCTGCTGGAACTCAAACCAGAGGCCAGCGAAAAGCAGGTCGAATTTTATCGCGCACAAGTGCAAAGGAGCCAAGCTTGGCGCGCCGAATAGGGAGATTACGATCTCGGCTTACCGGCCGGGTAGAGCAAGCCACTGCTGTGGCCCGGGCCCTGACTGGTCTCGTTGGACGCTTGCCCACCCTCGAAATATTGCCAGCTGTGGGCATGACCCGCGCGGCGCTCACAGCCCAGGTGCTGCGCTCTCAAAACCCGGTGCCTTGGCCCGCGGCGATGATGCGGCAACTCGACCCTTCAGACGCCGCTTTTTTACCCTCCATGACGGGCTTTCATCCGGTTTTTGCCGGTAGAGATCAAACCTTGATAGGCATTCCAGGTCGCAAAGGCAGTGCGTGGGTAGACCCGATCGGCTGGTGCGGCAAGGACAAAGGCCCATCGATAGCTGTGTGGTTTGGTGATGGTCGAAAAGCGCATGTCATCGGCCGTACGCCTGGTGAGGTCGCGGAAGATGACGCGTCTGTGGCTCAGCACCGGGGAGACGATGGTTTAAGCGTCGTGACCCGGTGTACCAAAGGCCCGCTCACCCTCACCACACACCATTGGCCGGTGGTCCTGCAGGGCCAAGTTGCGTGGGTGATTTACGCCAAGCTCTGCCTGGATGGCCCCGCACCGCGGCCAGGGCGGCTAGCCTTTGCTATTCGTCCGGCAGCCACTGAAGGGGTGATGCCTATTTTTGAACTTAGCCGCGACGACAAGGGCCTGTGGACCGCCGATGGCGTCCCGATCATGGCCATGTCTCGTGCTGGAGACGAGGTTTTCGAGGGTGCACATGGGCGTGCAGACCCCTTCCATCGTTTTGCTGGGCTGGAGCATGCTGGCCCACCTGCGCGTCCTGGGGGGCTGCATGTTCGGTGTACTGCTGGGCAAGCCACCGCCGCTGAGGTTTTTCGCTTCACCCTCACTCCAGGCGAGCCTGTCAGTCGGTTTGTGGTCTTTCGCCCGCCACCGTCGACGCCGATCACCTTGGTTCGCACCACCGCTCAAAGCCTGTGGACAGGGGCCAAAGCGGAAAGGCGAGGGGTGATGGCATCGGGAGCTAAACTCCAACTCCTTCGGCATCAGGCCTTGTTCACCGCAGCGCGCGGCCGGTTGCTTTTGGATACACCAGAGGCCGGCGCGGGGGGCATAATGGCTGCGGTCGCCTTGGCTCGGATGGGCTTTGTCCGCCGGGCTGGCGCCAGGTTGGGTCAATGGATGAACCGGGTCAAACGCGATGGACGTTTGGCCAGCAAAGACCCAGCCGACGCCGCTATGTTGGCGTGGTCTGCCGCAGAGTTTGTACGATGGACTGCAGATGCCGGTTGGCGGGACGAGCATGGGGTCGCTTGGCGACGTCTATTGGACCGCCTGGTAGACGACCCGGGCACACCGGGTGGGGCGCGATTTTTTGGCCCAGATGGCTCTGGAAGGTGGACGGCTTTGTGGCGAAGTGCCGCCTTATTGAACTCGGCGGTGGCCCTCCGCGATGTGGATAAAAGCCACAGCAGCTGGGCGATGGCTGGCGGCCAAGCGCGGGAGGCTTTGGGGACAGTATTGGGTGCCACCCCATGGTCGTGTGCGCCGGGTCGGCGTCCGGATGGTGCAGCGGCAGCCATGCTTGCAGTGGCTTGGTTAGGGCTTTTTGACCCACGTGATCAAGGGGTGCTGGACACGCTCGAACACGTTTATAAGCACCACTGGTTTGGTGACGGCGTGCTGCTGAACGGTGGGGTTCATCCGGCATTGACCGCCCTGGCCGCGGTGGTCTCAGAGCGCGCCCGCCCCCACGATTCTCCTCAGGCTATCG
>DBIS01000296.1 GCA_002296975.1 Deltaproteobacteria bacterium UBA796
CTGTGAAGCGGCTGCCGGGTATCGGGATCATGCCCCATGAATGCCAGCGATCCGGTTTGAATGCCATCATCGGTCAACGGCGGTGGTTCTCTTAGTTTTGGGCCGAGGCCCAGATGGCCAGTTGCTCGAGTGCCAGGTGTCGCTTCGTGTACCAGGTGGTCTGGTTCGGTGTCCAAATCAGCACATCATCGTCGAGCTGCCCGATGGTGTTGGCGAAAACCAAATCAGAGCCGCTCCTTGCCCCCTGAGCGGCGGCGATCGCAGCGAGGGCATTGCCGTTGACGGTTGGGGCTGCAGCTTTGAAGGAGGCCAACTTGAGATCAGGCGCCCAAGCCCTGAGCCGGTTTAAAATCTTGGGTGTGGGCACCAGCTTTAAAATGAGCTCGTCTTGGCCCGATGGGATCTTATCGTCGGCCTTTACTTCGGCCAATCCATAGTCGCCGACAGCCGCGGCATGAATCACCAAACCATCGGGGTGGGAGAGCACCCAAGTCTTCATTTTTTCCATCAGGTCTTGGGTTGAGGTATACGACATTTTCTGGATTTGTGGTCCACATTGTGTCAGCGCCAACGGGCTGCCCAAGACCGTGACTGGATGTGTGGCGCAGAGCCTTTCGGCCAACCATGCGCCGGTCCGTCCCGAGGAGTGGGCCGAGATAAATCGCATCGCATCGATTGGGTTTCGGGTGGCGCCAGCGGTGATGAGGATGTCCCGCATGAATGCTCCGGGCTTGCGGTTGGGTACCATGACAATATCTCTCAAGGATGAACCGCACACTGCTATCCCGAAGTTTCTGGGCCATTATGGCGTCGATCTGCATCTATGGGTGGGTGTCCGTGCCTGTCATTGGGCACCCATTGGGTTCGGACTGGGGCCATTATTTTACCGTGGCTGAATACCTGTGGAACCCCACCCCTGGTTTGGCCTACCCAGATTTTAGAAAGCCGTGGTTTGGTTGGCTGCTGGGCGGGCTTGGTCAATGGTTAGGATATTTGAGCGCCGCGCAGTTGATCGCCAAAGTGTCTCTGATGGGCATCATCGCTGGTTCAGCTTTGTTGGCTGCAGCCTTATCGAATCGCCTTGCAGCTTTGGTTGCAGCAGCCACGGTCACCCTGATGCCTCTGGCCATGGATGGGGCCTTGTGGGTCAACCATTACCCAGTTTTGGCTGCCATGATGGGGCTTGCTATCGCGTTTGGCGCGGCTTGTGTTCGGTGGCCATCGTTGCTTTGGGTGTTGGCATCGGGTGGGTGTGCCGGGATTGCTTTGGCCTTGGATATCCGGGGTGGGGTGGCGGTCGCGGTCGCAGGGATGTTGGTGGTTTTGGGGGCGCGTGGTTTCCGTCAAATGGTGCTTCGGACCCTATGTTTTGGGATGGTGTTTGGCCTTGTCACTGCCCAAGACCACTGGTTGCAAGATACTTTTAAGGTGCCGCAGTTGCCTTTTGAGCAGCAGTTAAGGGTCCAACGTGCGGGCACTCTTGAACAAATCAGCCAAGGGTTGGTGGGTGGGGAGACCTTGGCGGCGACATGTCGGGGCGAAACTGTTCAGCGCCTCGGTGTGTCAGCGGCGTGGTCGACTTGTGGCAAGGCCCTGCGAGCGGCGAGTCATCAACGGCTTGCCGCTGCAGCCTTGATTCCGAGCGTTCCCGTGTTGGCCATCGTGGGGCTGTGTTTTTTCCCAGCGGCAGGGTGGGGTCGGCGACGGTCAGCCTTTGCCAGTGCAGTGGTTTTTGGTGGCCCACTGTTGAGTGTGCTTATTGGCATGGCCTGGGTGACCTATTTTGACCGTTATATTTTGCCCTTCGCCGCACTCCTAGCAGCTTTTGTTCCCATCGCCTGTGCGCGAAGCTTTGGCTTGGGGGCTGTGTTTTTCCCTTCTTTCTCTCGCGCCGCGAAGGTTGCCGGTGCGATCAGTGCCATTGGCGTGAGCTTGGTCTTTTGGCCTGGATTGTCGGCCCGTGCCTTGGATGCACCTGAAGCTGTGCGGTCGTCTGAATATCATGCGGGTGTTTTCGCAGATTGGGTCAGCAATTCGCTGCAAGATGGCGATGGCGTCGTGGATTGTGCGGGCTTGGCGGTCGATAGCCTATTGCTCCCGCGCCGCGTGGACTATGTTCGCTTTCCCCCGGGGGATGCCGACTGCGTGGCATTGGTCAAGCACCCAGTTACGCGTGCTGGGATAAACTATCTGATCACCATGCATCGTGATCTCCCCATGGCAGCAAAAATGACCGACTTACCCTTTGATCACCAAGCCGTTTCGGCCTTAGGCTGGGTGCCCGTCCCAGATGGCCCTTCTATCGAAGGCTACCGCTTGTGGAGGCACCAATGAGGTCAGCCATTTATAAAGGTGCGATAAGCATTTTCTTGATTTGCTATTTGAGCGTGGGTGTGGCGTCTCACCATCGAAAAACCACGGTCGGCGGCGTCGTTTACAAAAAGCTGAGATGGATGCACACCACCTTGTGTTTTTGGCAAAACTGGGGCATGTTTGCGCCCCCGCCAGGCAGCACGTCATGGCTCTTATTCGAAGGTAAAACGGCAGATGGGGAGACCATCACCATCGCCGAGAAGGCCGCACCCACCGGCCCCAACACCCCCCAGCGTGTGGGCTACCTGGTGGATGCCTCCGCCCT
>DBIS01000036.1 GCA_002296975.1 Deltaproteobacteria bacterium UBA796
ATCGGCGAAATTTTGGCCGAGACGAATTTGCCCAAGGGTGCATTTTCGATATTGCCCACGCGCCGATCTGAGGCCGGCCTGTTCACCACAGACGAGCGGTTAAAGTTGTTGAGCTTTACAGGCTCACAGGATGTTGGCTGGGCTTTGAAGGCCCTCGCCGGCAAGAAAAAGGTTGTCCTGGAGTTGGGCGGAAACGCGGCAGTTATCGTCGACCACGACACTGACCTCAAAGACGCTGTTGAGCGCATCGTGATCGGTGCTTTTTATCAATCGGGCCAAAGTTGCATCGGCGTGCAGCGAATACTGGTGCACGAAGACATCGCTGAGCGTTTTGAGTCTATGTTGGTCGAGGCAACCATCGCCCTTCGTGTGGGCGACCCCAAAGACCCAGCGACATTTGTGGGGCCCATGATTTCAGAGGCTGAGGCTGAGCGGGTAAAGGCGTGGGTCGATGAGGCGGTCGATGCGGGGGCAAGTTTGTTGTGTGGCGGTGGGCGCGAGGGTGCCATGATGGCGCCGACATTGTTGCGCGATGTCCCCAAAACTGCCCAAGTGGTGACCGGCGAAGTGTTTGGGCCCCTCGCGGTACTCTCAACATTCAGCAACTTTGACGATGCACTCGCTCAAGTCAACGACTCGGCTTTTGGGCTTCAGGCTGGGGTGTTCACCCGGGATATTCACAAGGTCCAAAGGGCTTGGGATGTGCTCGAGGTTGGCGGTGTGGTGATTGGAGACATCCCCAGTTGGCGGGTGGACCACATGCCTTATGGCGGCGTCAAAGAGAGCGGCCTTGGGCGAGAAGGGCTTAAATATGCCATGGAAGATATGTCCGAGATTCGGATGTTGGTCATTCGGACGCCACCTGCTGAACGGTATTGAGTCCGGCGGGTGTTTTGAACCCTAAAGCTTTACACCAAAGCCAATGCCCCCGTACATATTGGCGGTCTCGGCTTCGTTGAAGCTGCGGGAGTATGAACCCTGAAGCTCGGTATAAATGAGGTCGAGGAATTTTAGCTGTATTCCGGCCCCAATATCAAATTCGGTGGCGGCGGAGTCTGGCACCGACTGACCGTCGGGGGTTTCGACGGCCATGGCGTAGTTGAGGTGCGCCGACGCAAAAGGCCGCAAAAAGAAGTCCCCAACATAAAAACGAAGGCCGAGGCCGGTCTTGATTTGGGTGTTCATTTGTGATTCATCGCCGCCAATTGTCCCTGTCGAAATGCGGGCGATGATGATTTCTGGCGTAAGGCCGAGGCCGACGCCCATGCCTGCCCGAAGCCCGACCGCCGGGCCGCTCAGAGAGTCACCGACCTTCGCGCTTTGAACATTGTATCCAGCGAAACCGCCGAGCTCTATATCTGCACGTGCGGTTGTCGAAAAGCTGAGCGCGAGGACGGAGAGAGCTGTCATTAACTTCATGAGGATTGGCCTTGGTTTAATGGGGTAGCTGAAGTGTACAGCCTGCCAATATTTCTGCAAGTTGGTACCCTTGATGGGCAAGGAATGTTGAGCCCAGACAAGGTTTTAGCGTCGCTTTTGTTTTCTGATGTCGATTTTAGATGCTCGCCATACCCGAAAGCGCCGGTTCTCTGCCACACACTCGGGAGTGTCGAGGTGTTCGGCCAGGCAAGCGGAGACGTTGACCTGCCTTTGAACCACCAACCACAACGCTGCGCCATCGGCCAATCTGCCGGGGGCATCCCGAATGAGTGTTTGGATAACGGACATGCTTCGTGCCTTTCCATCATGGTAGGGGGGGTTGGCGACGATGATATCGAAAGGCTCAGATTCTGGAAGGGCGCTCAGGCTGGCACCGATGTGGCAGGTGGCGTGTGGGAGGTTGGCCTTGGCGGCTTCAATACAGATTGCGTCTGCATCGATCAGGGTCAATGAAAGCGTTGGGGTGGCCTGAAGAAGCCCCATGCCGATCACCCCCGAGCCCGACGCGTAGTCCAACACACGGGTGGCTGGCTCTAGCTTGGGTAGGGCGTCTAGAAGCAGTCGGGTGCCGTCGTCGAGTAGACCTTTGGCGAAGACCCCTGGGTAGCTGGTTTGTGATATCACCCCGCCGCTAAAGCCTAAATCGGTGTGGGTCTTCCAGTCCGACAGCGCGGGTAAAAGTCCTTCGACCTCTGTTGGCCTTGTGGCCTCCAATACCCGGCAGTGCTTACGGCTCACCAGGATTTCCACCGGACCAAATAGGGCAGAAACACGCTTGGTCGCACTCTTGATCCCTTCGTCGTTGGCCCCATAAACCCACAATTTTCCGCCCACCTTTAGTCTGCCCGATGCGGCATGCAGGGCCATCTCAAAAGCGGTTTTGTCTTTCGGTAACCTCAAGGCGACGGCATCAACCGGTGAACATTCTGGCCAAGCACTGCCCACCCCATAAGCGCTCGTCATCCGTTGCCAGGTCTCGACGGTACAGCCCCGTTCGGCCAATGGGACCGACACCAGGCCGAGCCCATCACCGATCACCAACACCCGCCCAGTGCTAAAGGATACGCAATCTAAAAGGACGGTGGCTGCTGCATGGTTCATGGGGCATGGTCTAGCCGATACGCTCGGTGTAGGCCTTAAAAGTCGATCATGGTGTGCAGAGCAAAAGACAATTGCGCCACGAAATAGGCTGGGGTCGCCCAGAGCTTGGTTTGAAAGCCCGCCCCCTTAAATCGCTGGGCCGCTACCCCAATGTCGGAGACCATAAACAAGAGTGCTGTGGGGGCCAGCATCACCAAACTCATCACCGATACTGAGGTGCTAAAAGCGACGCATACCATGGCTGTAATGACCACAATATATGCCGTGACAGCGACCTTAAGCTTTGAGTGGATGTCTGCAGCCAACCACCGGTGTAGCCGTCGTGCAACAGGTGCGAGCACAATCAATAGTCCCCCGGCCCACAGCAGGTTTTGCTCCACAGCGAAGAAGGCACATAAATAGGCTAAATGTGCGAGTAAAAACAGGCCGATTCCAATATAGAATGCGCGGCCTGCACCCCGGACAAGAAGGGCCAGGTCACCCGCTAAAGACAAGCACAAGCCCACAGTGATGCACAAGCCAAAGGCAGTTTCGAGCCTGGCCTCATTGAGGGCCAAGCCGACAAATCCAAGTGATGCGACGGTCTTGAAAATCGCTCTGCCAACGGCATTTTCTCGGTACTCGGAAACCAGTAAAGCGGTGGTCGAGATGAGGGTGGCTGCGACGGCGGGAAGGGCGGGCGCGAATGAAGAGGGATCAATCATGAACAGCCTTCAGCGACCAGCACCAAGGTAGACCAAGAGCTCTTTAGGGTACCCCCATGATGGTAAGTCGTTCGATGGGCAGTGGACCGACTATGTTTCCGAGGGACTTCAGGCGCGAATCAAGGCCTATGATGCGGAAGATATGGAGCGTTTCGGCTACAACTAAAAGCTCGGTTTTTGCCGGGATTGCTTGAGGTGAGCGCCCACTTGGCTCGCCAATGAGGAGCCGGTGAAGGGTTTTCGCATGAAAGCAGATGTTGGTGTTTCGTCGGCGTTCTTTGGAGCCTCGGCGCCACTTACCCACAAAACTGGCACATCTATGCCCAGGTCTTTGAGCGCCGTGTGCGTGGCGTGGCCGCCAGGTTGTCCCTGAATGTCGAGCACCAACAGATCTGGCATTTTGTCAGTGGCCTTGGCGTGTCGCACGACGTCGTCCCCGGTCCGGAAGGCGCGGGGATTAAAGCCCGAAGCGCTCAAGGACACGGTGGAAAACTCGAGGATGTGAGGGTCGTCATCGACCATCCAGATTTCTTCGCCGCAGCCAACGGCGTTGGCCAAAAGTTGAGTGAGGGCTGATTCGGGACGGTCTGAAAGAGGCAGGTACATCGCAATCAGGGCACCTGGGTCGTTGCGCACGGCCAAAGCGCCGCTATGTTCACCGAGCATGTTGACTACAGAGGTCAAGCCCAGTCCATGGCCATAGGACTTCGTGGTGAAATATGGCTTTAAAAGCTTGGTGAGTGCAGCCTCTGAAAAACCGATCCCGTCATCCTGAACCGATATGCAAACGCTGTCTTGTCCGGGCAAAACCGAGCCGGCGGGACAAAAAACCAAGGTGTCGGGGACTTTGACTCGCTTCACGGAGACGTTGATTTTGCCCACGCCGTTGAGTGCGTCGATGGCGTTGGTGATCAGGTTACCCACCGCCATCGCCAGCCGGGATGGGTCGACCTCGATGTTGCCCAAACCAAATTTTCCATCAAAATTTAAGGCCAGGGTGGGGTCTGAGCCGGTGGGAGCGTAAAGGTTGACGGTGTGTTGAACCTCTCGGGCAGGATCGACCAGTTGCTTGATAAGCTTGCTCGCACCACCAAAAGCCAAGAGCTGTCGCGTCAGGCCCGCACCGCTTTCGCAGGCGTCCAAGATGATTTTCGCCCGCCGTTGGATTTGTTCAGCATTTTCCGTTTGAAAGCCCAGAAGTTCGGCATGCCCCATAATTGCGCACAGCAAGTTGTTGAAGTCGTGGACGATTGAATTCGCTAAGCGGCCGACCTGAGTGAGTTTGTTTTTCTGGTCGTTGCGGGCATGGAGCGCGAGTTTATCTGAGACATCCTCGACGACACCCAAAAGCACCGGGGGACCGCCATGAAGCCTGGGACCGAGGCCGCTCCACATTGCGTAAGGCCGCTCCTCGCCGTCTTTACCGGTGAGATTACGAACGGTACCGTTGGAAGCCTTGCCCAAAAGGAGTGCAGATAGACCCTTCATGACCTCAGTACGGTATTGTGGATCGGGGTAAACCAAGCCGGTCCAACCATGCTTTTTGACGTCTTCTTGCGTCCAGCCCAAACCGCGTTGCAAACTGTCTGAATACAAGATGTTGGCACCGTCTTGTGTGGCGCCGATCACGCCGTCGCGAGTGAGGGTCTCGAGCACATCGAGGATGCCTCGGTACCACAGCAACTCATCGTGTTTGAGTGTACGGCTGATGGCGTGAGCGAGGTCGGCGCTCAGGTCGTTTACCCGCTTGCTGATGGCCTCGCCTCGAAACATCAGCACTGCGATGGTTTGGGTTTTGCCAATTGGGATGGCGTTTATCTCTTTAAAAGTGACAGGTTTTGAGATGTTGAAGGCGCGCCAAGCTGCGTGGTCGTTAGCGCTGATCAGTGGTGGGCATTCATCGTCTAAAAATCCAAAAGCATAGACCTTACGAAGCGCACCAGCGGTTGGACCCGGCCAGTAGATTGCGAGGGCTTGGTCGTCGCCAAGGTTCGCGGTCAAGGCTTGGGCAAGGTCTTGGGTGCTTGTCGCGGCGTTTAGGCTGCGGAGGTCGTCTATGATGGACATAAAAAATGCTAACGCGACAATCGTAAATCTGTGAGGTTTGACCTGTTTTTTATTGAGGTTCACCGCCGACTGGGTCCGCGGTTTAGATATTATGGGGCAGTGTGATCAAAAATGAAGGCATCCCTTCCCAACTCGCCTCCAGCGTGCCACCCCACCGCCCGAATGACCACGGGGGCCGAGGCTGGACTGCGATAGTTGTGACCGCTGATCAGGTGGCTGTTGTCCCCCAACACCATGGTCACCCATTGTGCGCAGCTGGTGGATGCGCTTTGTGCGCTGTTGAGGTTCCACCATGTCGACCACCCCATCGAACACGAGCGTTTCCAGGCGTCGACGTTCAATGTGGTGTGTTCTCCGGTGGCTGTGTCAACGATGGGAACGTTCAACGGGGTGGCATCGGAATTTCCCCACCAAATTCCGCCGGTGGGGCCTACCGTGGCGTCGGTCAGCACAAAATAGCTCGAGGAGCTGGCGTCTGCGGTGTATGAAGGGCCCTCGTAAGCGGCTGTGTTGAGGTCCAATGTCTCGGCTTCATAGGTCTGTAGATTGATTTTGAGTTCCACCTTGGCGATGGTTGCACCATCGGCCACTGCGCTAAGGGTAAAAGGGGCGTCGAGGGTCCACACCCCGGCGGGAAGGTCGGCATTCTCTGCGTGAGGCACCCACACGCGAAGCCCTTGAGACAAGTTGGGGCGGTCCACCCAGGGGGTGACGTCGTTGATCGGGCCTGCCCAATTATGCGCCCCCGCTTGGACCGTACGTTGGGCGTGAACCACCAAGTCTGCCCGCTCACCGACGGCACTTGTGACCGGAATGTTGAGCACGGAGAAACTGTCGGCGGCACTACATTCAGTGAGGGTATCAAAACGGCCGTCGGGGGTCGTGAAGTGTAGGTTGACGTCGCTCCAGCGCCAGTTGGTCTCCGCTGAGCGTGAGTCGCAGTTGAAGCCGGGTTCACATGTGTTGCTCAGGCTGAGGGCTCCGTTTGCCAAAAATCCGCGCCCCATCCAAACCGGCTCGGGGATGGGGTCAGTCGGCGGATCAATGTCGATGGCGTGGAGTAAGAATGGGGTTGAAAAGTCCATCTCAGGATAGCCGTCGAGAGTGGTGTAAAGGGCTGCAGATGTCGGGGCGGGTGTGGCGGGTACGTTCACAGAGAACAAGTACATGCTGTTGTCGGTGTCTGCGATGTCCCTGGCGGCGATGAGCATTCGACTTTCGCTGCCATCCTCAAAACTCACTTTTAGGTAGTAGCGGGCGCCCTCATAGGGCCCATCTAGGCCGGGTTCCGTGGCCTCTGGGTAGGCGAACACATTGCCTGAACCCCAGTAAATTGGCGCGTAAACCCGGGCATCTGCACCATTTCGGCCAAAGGCCCCAATCAGGGTGACGACCGGTACATCCACGGCGGTGGGTGTCATGGCTCCGGCCTCGGTTGGTGGGGTCGAGGCATAGGTGCGTGTGGTGGAATCCCAGGTGTAAATACCCGGTACATCATCTACATTTCGAATGGTGGCCGAGCTTTGGGACCAGTTTTGGATTTTCCAGGCGTGATAGCCGGTGAACTGTGGGTAGCAGCTGACTGCGTTCGCTCCTTCTCCACCATTCATCGGGTCGTTTTTTCCTTGCCAACTGCCATCTTCTCGGACGGCTGGCCCCGCGCTGTTCACTCGGTACCATGTGCGAAATTTTCCGGTGGTGGTGTCGAAACCCCAGGGGTGCGTGGGGAGATTGGTACCATCAGAGGTGTATTCATCGCCGATGCCCCAAGATGCCGCGGTGCCGCCAGTGAAGTGCAGCAGGGTAGATGAATGTCCAAGCTCATGGATAAAGGCGTTGGAGCATTCGCCCAGCCAAATCGCGGTCCAGCCAGTCCAGCCTGCGGCGTATGGGGCGTTGTCCAAGTCGGAGTAGGTGCCGTCGTCATTGCGTACCCAGCCCGACCCAACCGATGTGCCAAAGGAGTAAGGTGACGAGTCTCCGCCACCTGTCATGGCCAGGCCCCGTCCGGTGTTGGCCAGGCTCATGCGGATGGCGAATTGGTGTTTGATGATCTGCCACCGGTCGGGGTCTGATGTCAGAGCAAGGCGTTCGCCTTCTGTGCTCACGGCGGTTGGGCCATCATCTGTGTTGACCACGATTTCATCCAAACGCCAGGGTGCGGAGTCAATCCATTGCATATTGGAGGATGGATACGATGCGAAAAAGTCCCGTCCAAGCTGTTCAGCGCTCAGGCCAGCAGTGGATTTGTCGGGCTCGCCAAAGAGGACCATTTTGGAACGCGAAACCGTAAAGCGTTGGGGGGCGCCGAGATCGGTCAGGGTGTGGCTGTGGGTGGAGAGGCCGTCGGCTGTGTTGACGCCGATGACGAGTTCGACCCCCTCGTGTACCCAATTCCAGGGCAACATCGCGCTGTAGCTTGTGGTGGACCATGGGTTGAGGGGTGTGGTGGTGAGGACTTGCTCGGAGATGGAGGGGAGATCAGCAGGTGTTGCCATGGGAAGGACGCCCAACAGGGTGTCGCCATCCCAAGCCCCGAGTCGCATATCGGTAAAGCCGGTGTCGCTCTCGAAGTCGAATAACAACAAGGCTGCCCGGTCCTCGATGAGCGGTGGTGCCCATCGGTCTTCGTATTCTTGGATGACGTGGGTTTGCCCATAGGAGATGGTGCCTTCGAGTTCGCCTGAAGCGTCGATGTCAAACCAATCGAGGGCGACAACGCGTGCGTCGGCGCAGTCTTCGAATGGCGCTGAAGTGTCATCAGCGTCGGCGTCGGCGTCGGCGTCGGTGTCGGTGTC
>DBIS01000019.1 GCA_002296975.1 Deltaproteobacteria bacterium UBA796
TACGAGATGGGTTGAGCATGGGCTCAGTTTTAGCTGTGGATTGGCTTTCGGTCGCTACGGGGCTGAGCTTGGGTCTCGCCCTCGCGGCCACCTGTGGCTTGCGCGCATTTTTACCCTTATTCGTGGTCGCTTGTTTGGGTGCTTCTGGGCACATCGCGCTATCTGCGGGCTTTGAGTGGATGGGTAGCCCCTTGGCGCTCTTGGGGCTGGGGACCGCTGTGGTACTCGAGGTGGCCGGCGACAAGCTTCCGTTGGTAGACCACTTTTTAGATGCCGCAGCCGTGGTGGTCAAACCTGTGGCAGCGATGGTGGCCACGGCGAGTGTGATGACCGAACTCGACCCGGTGCTCACCGCGGTGATTGGGCTCGTGCTGGGGGGAACCCTCGCCTCAGGTGTTCATTTGGTCAAGGCCAAGTTGCGTTTGGTGAGCTCTGCGTTGACAGCCACCATCGCTAATCCCTTTATCAGTATCTTTGAGGACATTCTGGCGCTCGTGGCGACGGCGATGGCATTTTTAGCGCCATTTTTTGTTTTTGCCGTGGCTGTGGCTGCCAGTGCATTTGGCTTTCGTTTGTGGTGGCGGCGAAAAAACAGGAGCCGCTGAGGCCGGTCGCTTGCGCTATCGGGTTAGCTCTACGCTCCCAACACGAGGTGTTTGATGGCTCGATCCCGCGGATATAGTCCTTTTGAGGCCAGCCCTGAGCAAGATGCATTGCTGGATGCCATGGTGGCCACATCATCGGTTTTCGGTGAGCGCGGTGTGGGTGTATTCGACTTGGATGGCTGTCTTTTCGACACCCGGCCTCGCCAGGTTCATATCGTGCGTGAATTCGCGACTCAAAACGATGCGCTCGCGCTTTACGCGGTCAAAACCGAGCACTTTAAGGACTGGGACTTGGGAAACACCTTGCGCAACGCGGGTGTTGATGACGGGGAGATCGCCAAAGTCATCGAGGGGCTAAAGGCCTTTTGGTTCGAGCGTTTCTTCAGCAGTCGCTACGTGCAATTCGACCACGCGATGCCTGGTGCTGTGGCCCTCGTGAAACGCTGCAGGGCCGCTGGAATTAAAGTCGTGTATTTGACCGGGCGGGACGAGACGATGCGGGCGGGTACAGAGGCTTCATTACAGGGCTTTGGCTTTCCCCTCGATGGCGACGACTGCCGCTTGATGGTCAAGCCGGACTTTAAGAGCGATGATACCGAGTTTAAAGACCAAGCCTTGGGGGTAATCGCTGAAATGGGGGAGCCGGTGTTGTTTTTGGACAACGAGCCAGCCAATGTGAATAAATTCCGCGAGCGTTACCCGCAAGCCCAGGTGGTTTTTGTGGAGACCGATCATTCTCCACGCCCTGATGCGCCCGATGAGGCGATTCCGTGGCTCCGAGCCTTTATGCGCACACAATAGGTGTGGGTTTTTAACTGACCAGCAAGCCGGCTTCGCTTCGGTGTGCGAGTTGTTCTATCCAGGCTTGGGCGGCGTCTTGCTCAAAGCTGGACAAGGTGTCGATTCGGCGCTTAATTCGGCTGATTCGCTGGGTGACCGCGGCTCGGCTGATGCCCATGTCTCTGGCCAGGTCAGCGCGACTTCCAGAGCTGAACAAGGCGGTCAGATAGGTGGCGTCTTCGGTGTCTAAGGGGCATTTGGTTTGGAGTTGTACCGCTTCATCTGGGCGAACTTCATGATCCATCCATGCGCGGATATGGTCGCCGGCTTCTCCGGCCAGGGTGTTGCGTTCACGGATGCGCTTAAAGCCTGCGTGCCCAACTTGCCTGTCTGATATTGTGCGGACAAAGGCGAGGAGTTCGGCTACGCAATGGCCTTGAAAACGGGCCAAAGCACCGCTCATCAATTGGTAGATCACTTCGGCGACGAGCTCTTCTCGGTCGGGGGCTGCGAGGACATCGGAAAAGCGCCGACGAGAACTTTTTTCGACCCGCCGATGGGCGTAGCGAGCGAGGGTCATGTACAGGGCGTGGGCCTCTGGGGTGTGGCGATTGGCAAGAAGCTGTTGTAGCGCTGGGCGGATGTCCTTTTGGGTATCCATCCTAAAAGCCGTTGTAGATGCGGAAGGGCTGATTGGGGTTGTATGTTTTTTCGGTGACCTTGCACTTGGCGCCGCTGTCAGACATTTGCTGCACATCGCCACAGGCTTGGGGCGGCAACTCCATACCCTCGATATCGATACCTAAAGACATCGCCATGGTGAGGGCGAGGGTGATGATTGTGGTCAGCATGGAAGCTCCGTTGTGCGTAAAATTGCGAGGTCAGGGTCTTGGTCGATCATGTGGTTGAGCTCGGTCACCAGCTGTTGGGCGAAGCCTTCGCGCACTTGTTGGAGCAGTGATTTGGCTTCGTCGAGATCGCCCATTCGCAGCAATGCAGCGAGGACGTTGGCGAGGTTTCCGGCGGTATGTTGCCGTTCGAAGGCCCGTGAAAAATAGTCGAGGGCGACGGCTGCTTGGCCTTGCAAAAAGGCCAGCACCCCACGATGACGGTCGACGCTGGCGAGGTTGGCGCTAAGTCTAGGCCCGCCCATCGCCAATGCCGCCATTTCTTGTTCGGCCACGTGGTGAGCAGCGGCGACATAATCGGCGACCTTGGGGCTGGCGGCCAACACGTGTAGGGCCGAAAGCATGTGTACCCGGTCGATATGCCCCTGTGCGTGTTCAGCGCGAATTCGGGACTCTATCTGGCCAGGGGTGGTGTTTGGGTCTTGAATGTCGGCTTCGATGCCGCGCATGGCTGCCAGTTGGCTTGGGTCGACCACATCGGCCAATGGCAGATATGCGGCTTGGTCAACCTGCCCTAAGATTCGCTCGTATAGTGCCTCGAAATCCACGTGCGCGTGCCCTCCTGTGTGGGAGTGGCACGGTAGACGGCAGCGTTAAGGCCCGCTGACAATAAAGTGTAAGGAGGCGTTCAGCTACCGGTGTCGGAGCCTGAACCACCGCAGTCCATCATTTGATACATCTCAGTGAGACAGGTGCCAATTAAGCTCTCGATAGAGCAATCCTTGGCTTCCCAATCGACCTCGTCCATGCACTTCATCATATCGCTGTATTCATCTTCGCAGCCAGCGTCTTTGGCCGCATCGCCATCACTGATACAATCTGATTCGCAATCGCCAGAGATATCTACAGCCTCACAACTGTCGGAAAAGTTTGTGAGATCATCGCAGACGCTCTCGCAAAGCTCAGCAGTAGATTTTCCACAACCCGTGGCGAAGAGACCGATAAAGATAAGATTTAGTTTTGTCATGGGTCGGAGTGTACACCATGGGGTCATATCTTCAGCTTTTAGCCAGAGACATGCGCCCATGGGTGGTGTAAGTAAAGCGCTATGCCAGAGCTTCCCGAAGTCGAGATCATGTCTCGAAACCTCAACACTTGGATGACTGGACACACTTTGACTTCTGTCGAAGTGCGCGATGACAAGTTTGATTTTCTCAGCTTTTCAGTGCTTGAGGGCCGCCTTGTTACCCGAGTCTGGCGTCGGGCCAAATACGCCATCGTTGACCTCAGCGGGGGCTTGCATTTGGTCTTGCATTACCGCATGACCGGCAAGACAATCTTGGACCCAAAACGGCAGCGGCGCGCGCGGATTCGCTGGGTGATGGACTCAGGCGCCATCATTTGCTTTGAAGACATCCGACGCTTTGGCACCGTGGAGGTCCTAAAATCTGCTGATCTATCGCTCATGTTTGAGAACAAAAAAATCGGCCCAGAGCCGTGGCCAGAGCGCCGATCTGCGTCTTGGTGGGCGCAGCAGTATGCAGCGGCTTCCGGGTTCATAAAGCCCATGCTGATGCGACAAGAACGCGTGGCTGGTTTGGGCAATATTGCGGCCTCAGAGATCTGCTTTCGCGCCCTTATCCACCCCGAAACCCCGTTAAAACGAGTGGATTTACCCATGTGGTCCCGCATTGCCTCGGCGACACATGCCTTTATCGACCACACCTTGGCCCAAGAAAGCGGCCCCGAAATCGCCTACGTCAAAGAGGGCGGCGAGGGGAGTTTTTCGGTTTACGGCCACAGTGGAAAACCCTGCCCAACCTGCGGCCACAGCATCGAGCGCATCATGCAGTCGTCTCGGAGCAGCTTTTTTTGCCCGAAGTGTCAGCCCTTATCTTGAAATAAATGCACATCGTGCTGAGGGAAGGGGATCTCGATTTCAGCTTCGCCGAGTGCGTTGTATACACCGGTGTTCAGGCGGTCGATGACTATCGGCTGGTGCTCAGGCAGGGAGATAAAGCACAGCAACTTGAACTGCAGGGCAAAATCGCCCATCGCTACAAACATCACCGCGGGCAAGCGTCGTGGGTCGTGGGTCAGCACCCCCTCCGTCGCCTTCGCCACCGAAAGCAGCACTTCACGGACCGCTACCACATCCGATCCATAGGCCACAGCCACATCGATATAAATCCGCTCGCACTCACGTGGCCCACCCGATTCGTTGATGATTTTCGTGGTCGCCATCGCCGAGTTTGGAACGATAATCTCCATCTCGTCTTGGGTGAGCAAGCGGGTTGAGCGCAGTCCGATATCGGTCACACGCCCCCGCTCTCCTGTGTCCAACAGCAAGAAGTCGCCCAGTTTGTAGGTGTTGTCCGCTAAAATTCCCATGCCGGCAAAGAGGTTGGCCATGGTGTCTTTGGCTCCAAAGCCAACAGCCATGCCGATGATGCCAGCAGACGCCAGCCAGCCTGTGACATCGAAATCCCAGGCCAAAAAGAAAAAGTAGGCTGTGATGACCGTAAGCAGCAAGTGCGCGGTCATGTCCCAGGCCGGGATGGTCCGAGGGGTTACCGCGGTGAACCGTTTCTTGACGCTCGCCAGCCATGTGATCAGCAAACTCGAGATCTTGAAAGACGCCCGCGTCCAGATGACGATGGCCCAACTCGAGATGAGGCCTTCCGTCAGAAAGGTGACTTGGGGCAGGGGGTCGTTGAAGCTGATGGCAAACCACATCGCGGCCAGCAAGCAGGATGTCCGGATGGGTCGTCTGCATTCCTCAACGATTTTATCGTCGAATTTGGTGCGGGTTTTGGCGACGAGCCGCCCAATAGCGCGCACGCCGAAAAGATCTGCCACCACCCCACTCAAATAGCCCAATACGATAATGAACGCCGATTGAACGAAGGGGTGGGTGACCAGCTTTTGAAATTGATTCCAGTCCAAGTCGACCTCCGCATCAAGCCTACCGCGGCAGCGCAACCGAGCAAACATAGCCTTTACGGTATACGGTAAACCAAACCCTCAGAGTTTATGTACGGCATCCCGATCACAGCCATGGGGCATTTGGCCCATGCGATGTTTCCCCTTTTGTTTTTGGCGGGGATTTTGGCGGTGTTTGGGCGGCGATCCGATCCCGATGCACCTTGGAGTACGCCCGTGGATTTGGGCTTGGCCTTTGGCAGTGGCTTGGTCGGGACCACCCTCAGTACCGGCTGGATGACCCGATATTTTCTGACCCGTTTTCCGCTCACAGCCTCTGATTTTGGCCAATATTGCGAGTGTGTGGGTGTGGGCCGGTCGGGCAGCCTAGAAGGTTGGGTGCACCAGCGTTCGGTGGTGGCCGGCCTGCCTTCATCGGCGTTGGCGAACGTTTTTGGCGTGGTCGATGGGCTCTTTGTGGGCGCCCTGGTGAGCCATGCCCTGATGGGTGTGGGCTTGTATTTGTGGGCCCGGGCTGCACACAGCCGGTTGGCGGGGGTCACCGCCGTGTTGTTGGCCCTCACTGTGGCACCATTGGTCGACCTTTCTCGGACCGTGACCTTTTATCCCCAAACCGTCGCCGGGTGCGTGATGGCCGCGGCTGGGGCGATGCTCGCACTGCGGTACCGAAGCCTCCCAGCCATCGTCTTTTCTGCCCTCACCACAGCTTTGGTTTTGCTTTTGGATGTTCGCGGACTGCTGTGGGCCCTCCCGATGCTTGGGCTGACGTTGCTGGCCATCGCACTGAGTGCGGGTTTATGGCGAAAACTCGTCGGCAGCGCGGTCCTTGTGGCGGTCTTGGCGGGTTCGTATCCGTTGGGAGAGGCGACCACATGGGAGCAGACCCCCAGTTTGGAACAGCAGACTGCCTATTATGTCGACGAGGCGATTCGGCGTTTTAATCCAGGCGACCGGCAAGTCGGCATCGCCACCGACACAGAGGCAGCCGACTCTCGCTATGTTTGGGGGCGCACCCCAGTGGCTGACATTCCCAAAACCCTCAGCTTTTTGTGGCAACTCAAGGCCATGCTCCCCGAGGACATCGCCGACCAGCCCGAGACGGCCTATGGTCGCCGGACACATGTGATGCCTTGGGTGCTCCCAGCGGCCCTAAGCTTGGTGCTTGTCCTGTGGGGCTTGGCCCGACGCCCGTGGTTGGCGCTGGGCTTTTTGGGTACCCTGGTCCCCTTCGCTGTGGCCTTGCAGGGTACGGCACAGATGGTCGGCCATGCCCGCTACATCGCCAACGGCGTCACCATGATCCCCGTGCTCTTGGGCCTGGGGTTTGCGGTGCTCGCAGGTGGCCGGCTTGGACGACGGGATAGTCAATTTCGCGGACCGGTTTTTAGGCTCGCTGAGATCGTCGCAGTCCTTGCAGTGTTGGCCCTTGTCCTCGGCATGGTACCGACATGGCTGTCACCGGTCGCCACATGGCGCGCGCCAGTCTCGGCGGACATCGAGCCTGCGAACACCCTTTGGTATGCCGGACAGGACGGGTTTTTACCCCCCGATGTGTCCCCAAAATGCACCCAAATCTTGAAGGCCGACTTCGATGCGGGGCTTCCAGTTGGAAGTGAATTATTGGACTGGGAGGTCCAGGAGAGCCCAAGTCACAACCCAACCCTCGAAGGAGAGTGATAACGTGAGGGCGTCCCATTACCTCATCGGGACTGTGAGAGGCTAAAACCCATGCGACACACCCGGTGGCTAGACTTGCTCTGTGTCATCGCCCTTATCGGGGCGGGGGTGTTGCATTGGCCCACCGGAGACGTATCCTTATCGGTTGTCGGCCCCGACGCCCCAAGCTGGGGTACCATGCGCGACGCCCTGCTCGATGGGCCTGATGCCGGCGAGTGGGCTCGGTGCATGCTCGCCTTTCACGATGGTCGCTACGATCAACTTGCTACCCACAGGCTCCCTTCGTGGATTTTGGTCACGAATGCGCTGATGGTTCTAGAGGATAGCGTCGTGCGCGCTGGGCACTTGGCCAACCACATCTTGAATGTGTCTGTGGGCTTGTGTATTTTCGCTATCGGGCGGATGTGGGGCAACCGTTGGGTGGGCTTTGGGGCGGGTGCGCTCGCGATGTTGTCGGGTCACGCCCTCGCTGTGTCCTTGCGTTTTGGGGTCGATGCGACGGTGATTGCGATGGTTCCCCTCACCATGTTGGGTGCCGTGATTGCCGTTCGCTCCACGTCCTTATCTGTGTTGAGTGGGGTCTTGGCTGCCCTCGCGACGGCCACCCATTTTTCGACATTGCCCTATGTGCTGCCGGCCCTGGCGTTTATTTTGATGGCTGGCGGTAAACGCCGTTGGTTGGCCGCCACAGGCCATTTGATCGGATTTGGCTCCGCCCTTTATTTGCTGAGCCTCGTCTTTCCAGTTTCCACATGGGAGGGTTTTCAAGTCTCGATCGCGAACGGGATTGCACCCGGCTACCAGGGCGCTGGCCGTGTGAGCAATTGGGATACGGCGTACGGCATCATCGAGTCGGGTATGGCGACGGCAGTCGAGCGCAGCGTGGCTCAGTTGTTGGTTCAGGTTCGCCCGAGTTGGTTGCCTTGGTCCTTCGCGCTCATCCTGCCATGGCTCGGTGTGTTTGGTGTGGGCTTAAAACCCTTAAAGCGAGGCGTGACTCAAGCCAGTCTGTGGGCCCGGACGGACTTGGCTATGGGCGTGGGCTTGCTGCTTTGCCTCGCGCCTTTGCCCGTCTTTGCTGCAGCCCAGTCGCCTTTGCGCTACGCCGACAACCTATCGGCGCTCGGGGCCTTGTTATTGGTCCGCGGGATGGCGAGCGCCCTGTGGATGCTGATGGCCCTCGCCCGGCTACATCGTTGGCCAGGGCTGACCAAATCGGTTTTTGCCAGCATGGGAATCGTGCTATTTTTGGGTGCAGTTGAAGACGCCAAACCCGCTCGCCGCCTACTTTACCCAACGCTTGAAGAGGTCGGATATTGGCAGCTGGGCAAAGCCCTCAGCGAACATTTTTCGCCAGGCGATGGTGTGGCCAGTCCGATTCGTGAGGCCCTGGTCGAGGGGCGATTATCGTATTGCCCACAACGCATTTGCCCCCAAGTGGCCACCGAAGACGCTTATTGGGAATGCTTGTCAGTCCACGCCCTCGAGTGCGATGGGCAAGGCCCGATTGGATATGTGGTCACCACCGCCGAGCTTTACGACCCCAACGCCCGCGCCCGCAGAGATATGGATGTGTGGGTGGCGGCCAAGTGGCAGCCTGTGGCGGAGGTCGAGAATCCACGATTCAAGGCGTCGATTTACCAGATACCCAGGTCCGAAGTCCCGGAGCTTGTTGAAGTAGGCGGCGACTGGAATCAGCCCCCACCGTCGCCGCCACCTTTGGGCGAGGATGGCCGCCCGCGACCAGGTCCAGTCAAGCCGCCGCCAGGTGCTGCGGCGCCGGCCCACCCCTTGCCTGGGGGCTGAAAAGCCTCAACGGAGGTCGAACAACACGTACATCTGTGTTTCGCCGACCGACTTGGCATCGGCTTCGTTCACGAGGGTCATCCAAGCCACATGCTGCTTGCGGACCAAGATAAAGTCGAGGGCCTCAAGCCCCTCACCGGGGCGCTTGTCAGCCAGGCTTTCATCGTAGGTATAAGCGTGTTCGCGGTTGGCGATAAGCAATGATGCGTGGGTATCTGTGGCGATGGCGGCCTGTGCAGGCACGGTGTCCATGAGGGCCCATTCAGGGGCGATTTTGGCGGGCTGGGTCAGCGTTATCGCGGGTTGGAGACCCAAAAATCGCATCCAGGGTGTCGCCAGTATGACCGTCGCGGATGTCGCCGCCATCAAGCTGACGCCGACCACAAAATTACGGCGTCGCCCGAGGCCTTCAGTCCAGCGCATCAACGTGCCTGAACCCGCAATCGCGCCCGCCAAAACAAAGCCGACGATCGGTGACATATGGTGTATGTGCCCGCTCCAAGCGGTGTCGACGCCGCCGTGGGCTGGGGCCGTGAGGTGAAAGAACATCGCCGCGAGCCCGGGCAGCAAGGTCAACGGGTTGAGCAAGGCGATAAAGTGGACTGGCTTGGCGAAGGCGCTGTAAAACTCCCCAAAGTCGGCCCCTGTGCGGGTCAAAACCGGTGGCCAAGACAAGACCATATCGCCAGAATGAGACAACATGGGGTTGTCGTAGCCGCTAAAGTCGCGGCCTAAATACCACAGCAGCAGCCCGTATACAGCCATGAGCGCGCCTGCTTTTCCGAGGTATCGCAGCTTGGTTCGCCACTGACCAGGATGGCTAAGGCCAATCAACGCCACCATGGGCAGCAGCTCCTCGCGGCACATCGCGGCGGCGAGTCCGAAGACCAAAAAGCCCTTGATCCGCCCGGCTCGGCATTGCCACACCGCACCTAAAATTAGCGGAATACACAAAACCAGATCTTGGTAGTCTTGTAGGGCCATTGCGGCGAGGGGGGGGAAGCCCAGGTACAGGCCTAGTCCGGCAAAACCACCCCAGCGTGGATGGATTTCCTCTCGCCCCATGCCCCATGCGGGCAAAGCGCCCAGGCTCACCACAGCAATTTGAAGTCGGGTCAACCAGATCGGGTCCGGGTTGAGCCCGTACACCCAAGCCACAAAGGGCAGCCAACCCACCCGGTGCCCAGACCACATCCAATCGTCGACATAGCCAAAGTGAATCGTCTGTGCCCACTCGCCCAGGTTGGACCACATCCAAAACAACTGGCAAAATACAGCCAGCGCATAGTTTTCGACCCCATTGAGTTGGGCGATGCGCTCGGCCGAACTGTTGGCGACGGTGCAAAACCACACCCACGCCGCCAAGAGGGGGATGAGCCAGTGCAGCCGCTCGCGGACGGCGCCAACCATTAGACGTCGAGGTCCTCGACCAGGTCCATCCAGGCCATGATCTCTCTAAAGCGCGTCGCAGGATCTTTACCCATCAAGTCGGTGATCACCTGCTCGGTCTCGAGCTTGGCGCCATCGGGGATGGTGACCTGGAGCAGCCGCCGCTTGTGCGGGTCGAGCGTGGTGGAGTACAGAGTTTTGGGCATCATCTCGCCCAGCCCCTTGAATCGGCTGATTTCCACCTTGTATCGGGCCGGAAGCTTGGCCAAAATCGCCGTCTTTTCGGCCTCATCATTGGCCCAATAAGTGCGCCCGCCAGCCTCGACCTTGAACAGGGGTGGCTGCGCCAAGTAGACATATCCACCTTCGATCAATGGACGTAAATAGCGGTAGAAGAACGTGAGCAGCAAGGTCGCGATGTGGTGGCCGTCAGAGTCGGCGTCCATCAGTAAGATGACCTTGTGGTATCGAAGCCGGTCAGCATTAAAGTCGGCGCCGATGCCACAGCCTAAGGCCTTCACGATATCGGAGAGTTCGTTGTTGGCGAGGACCTTTTTGAGGGGCGCTTGCTCTGCGTTGAGTACTTTTCCGCGGAGGGGAAGGATGGCTTGTTTGAGCCGGTTTCGACCTTGTTTGGCCGAGCCGCCAGCGCTGTCGCCCTCGACGATGAATATCTCGCAATCGCCAGGGTTTGAGTTGGAGCAATCTGCGAGCTTTCCGGGCAGGTTGAGTCGCCGGGTGGTGGCCGATTTTCGCCGGACTTGGTCGATGGCTGCCCGAGAGGCTTGCCGTGCTTTGGCCGACATTACGATGCGCATCAAGATGGCATCAGCGGCTGACTTGTTGGTGTGCAGCCATTGTTCTAAAACCGGTCGGACCGCACCGTCTACCAGGGCTCTGGCCTCAGGGTTGTTCAGCTTTTCTTTGGTTTGGCCCTGAAATTGAGGCTCCATCAAGAAGGTCGAACAAATGGCGACCAACCCTTCACGGATGTCGTCTGCCGAGATGCCTAAACCCCGCGGGATGGCGATGTCGTGGGTCTCGATGTAGTTGCGGACCGCCTTTACGACTGCGTCTTTGAGTCCTTGCTCATGTGTGCCGCCATCTCGGGTGGGGATGCCGTTTACGAAGCTCTTGAAGTACTCACGAGGCGCATCAGTCCAGCACATCGCGATCTCGAGCCGCGGGTTGCTCTGCCGTTCAATATGCAAGACATGGTCGGTGGTCTTTCGGTTTTCACGCCCGGTGATGGTGTGCTCCAAAAAGTCTAAAACACCACCGTCGTGTTGGATTTCTTCACGGGTGTTGGCGGCCTCATCCTTGAAGATGACCTTCATGCCTTTGTTCAGGTACGCGCTGACCTCGAGGTGCTCCCGGATGAGCTCTGGGTCGAGCACCAAATCACCGAAGATTTCGGTGTCGGCGGTGAAGCGAATCGCGGTGCCAGACCCACGGGCGTCACCGATGCGTTTACAGGGCGCCACGGCCTTGCCTCGTCGAAACATTTGCTCGTGTTTGCCACCGGCTCGGGTGATGGTCGCGACCAATTCTGAGCTAAGCGCGTTCACCACGCTTGAGCCCACCCCGTGCAACCCCCCGGAGGTGATGTAGTTTTTCTGGTCGAATTTACCCCCAGCGTGCAGGGTGGTGAGGATCAACTCTAAGGCGGATCTTCCGTGCTTGGGGTGGATGTCAACCGGGATGCCACGACCATTATCGATCACCGTCACTGTCCGCCCATCGCGGTGAAGTGTCACGCCAATGGTGGTGGCGAATCCGTTGATGACCTCATCGACAGCGTTGTCGACGATCTCCCAGACCAAGTGATGCAGACCCGGAGCGCCGGTGCCACCGATATACATGCCTGGACGTTTTCGAACGGGCTCAAGCCCTTCCAAAACTGTGATGTCGCTGGCGTTATAAGAGCTGGACACTGCTGGCTTCTTTTTGGTGGGAGGGGCAGGAGGAGTACCGGAGTATGGGTCCATCATGCATCACCTCTGGGGCCCATGGCTAAGCTCAAAGCTTGTTGGGAGTCAGAAATGCTCTTTTGACCGTCACTTCCGCCCGATGAGCCATCTCCGCCTGCACTGCCGCCGTCGTCGTCATCGTCGGGCGTGTCCTCATCCTCTTCGATGGCCACCCTGAGATCGTAGCGCATACATTCTTGGGTCCATTCCACAAAGCGGCCTCGTTTGAGCACCACAGAGCCCCGGGCAGCACGCTTTCCGCCGAATTTACTGGGACGGACGGTCTCTTCGCGGCCTTGTGGGGTGCGCACCGAAGCCCCTTCAAATTTGTGGCGTGTGAGTTCAAAGGCTAAAACCGCGTCGTCATCTCTGAGTTTAATGGCGATGACACCCTTGCCCGCCCCGCGGATAAACTTGGCTTCTGTGACCGGGAAGGTCAGGGCACGGCCGCCCTCTGAGGCGATGCTCAGGTGCTCGGTGGTGTCGGTGACATAGACCGCGACCACGGCGTCATTGGGGCCATTGGGGCGCATAAATCGGCGTCCATTCTTGGTGGACACGGTTGAATGGCTGGCCAAAGCAAAGCGGATACATCGGCCTTTCCTGCTGACTGCGATGCAGTGTGGAGGCCCAGGATCGGGATCTTCCCCTTCGACCAAATCAGCAACAGGCAAGTCACTTGGGGTGGGTGGGAGCGAGCGCTCATCATTGATAACGACACCCACAATCCGCTCGCCGTCACCAAACTTGAAGTGCCGTTGGACGGGCTCTCCGTAGCCTGTTGTGGCAGGCATATCGTCGATTCGCATGACATATGCAGAGCCTTGGTCACCAAAGAAAGTGACCGTGCTCTTTGTGGTCGCGCGGCCGATCCATCCGACCTCATCGCCTTCGCGGACGCGGATCTTTTCGATATCGGTAAAGCTCAACTGGCGTTTGATCCATCCATCGCGTGTGACCATCACATAGGTCTTCTCGGCCACAATGTAGTCGGCCTCGGAAAAGTTGCTGACGTCGAGGGTTTCGCCGCCGATTTCAGTGCGCCTGGGCTCGCCATAAAGCTTGCGGATTTCGCTGAGTTCTTGGCTCACGATAGTCCAAAGTTCTTGGTCTGAAGCCAAAATGGCCTCAATCCGCGCAGCTTCTGCTCGCTTTTCTGCGAGTTCTTGTCGGATGGCGAGGATCTCGAGCTTGGCGAGTTTGTATAGCTTGAGCTCTAGGATGGCCTCGGTCTGAATATCGTCGAGGTCGAAGCGCACCATCAGCTGCTCGGCAGCGTCTCGTTTGCCTTCCGAACCGCGAATGATTCGGATGGCCTCGTCGATGGCATCAAAAACAATCTCGAAGCCCTCCAAGATATGAATGCGCTCTCGAAGCTTGGCGAGCTCGTACTCAAAACGCCTGCGGACGGTTTGGTGGCGAAAAATCAGCCATGACCAGAGCATTTTGCGCAAGTTTACGCGCTCGGGCTGGGGCACATCTGAGCCGACGACTGGCACCAAGCAGGTCAGGTTGACATTGTAGCTAATCTGCAAGGGCGTGTGCTTGAACAGAAAAGCCATGGCGGCGGGGGCTTCAGTGGGCCTGCGAAGTTCCAAAACCACACGGACCACGTCGGTGGACTCGTCCCGCACATCCGTGAGTTGAGGCACTTTTTTGTCAGCGATCAACGCACCGATTTTTTCGAGCAAAGTGGTTTTGTTGCAGCCATAGGGCACAGAGTTCACGACAATATAGGTCTTTCGGCCGTGCTTTTCAGTGGTCCAGGTGCCCTGGAGTTTGACGGAGCCAGAGCCTGTTTCGTAAATGCTCAGCAGGTCGGCGGGGTCGGTAAGAATCACGCCGCCGGTGGGAAAGTCGGGGGCCTTGACCTTGCGGGCCAGGCGTTTGAGGGGCACATCCGGGTCTTCGATCAACATCAGGCAAGCGTCGATCACCGCCCGCAGATTGTGGGGCGGAATTTTGGTGGCCATACCGACCGCGATGCCCTCTGCACCGTTGATCAGCAGTTGTGGAAACTGCGCTGGCAGCACGATGGGCTCAAAAAGTTGTCCATCGTAGTTGGGGCGAAAATCGACGGTGCGCTTTTTGATTTCGTCGAGCAACTCAACGGCGAGGGGTCGGAGTTTACATTCGGTATAGCGCATGGCTGCGGCACCATCGCCGTCCATCGAGCCAAAGTTACCTTGGCCGTCGACGAGCATATGGCGCAGGGAAAAGGGCTGGGCCATGCGCACCATCGCGTCGTAGATCGATGTGTCGCCATGGGGGTGGTACTTGGCCATGACCTCGCCGACGACTGCGGCAGACTTGCGATAGCGTCCGTCTGGCAGCAGTCGTAAGTTGTGAAACATGGCGTATAAAATACGCCGCTGAACTGGCTTTAGGCCGTCACGCACATCGGGCAATGCCCGGGATGTGATGACGCTCATGGCGTAGTTTAGGTAGCGATGTCGTGTGGCTTCGTGAAGCGCAACGGGCTCTATTCCGCTCTGATCGGGCGTCATGGTCATCCGTGAATGCAGGGGGGGATTGGCGGTAGGACAAGAGGAGGGAGATAAGCCCTAACGCTTTGTGGGCAGTCGTCCACGGTGGCCTTAAGTGAAGAACAACTTTGCTGGAGGCCCATGATGCTCTTGGAAGAACTGGTGACGACCTACGGTGCTTCACGGGTGGCGTGGCTTGCCGCGGACGGTTCGCGGACCGAGGCTGCAGGTGTCGGTGGGGGTTTGGTTGCCGCGGTCGAGGCTCAAGGCGTTGGGGCTTTGGCATCGTCCTTGAAAGTCGGCGAGACCTTGGTTCTTGAGGACGAGACTGTGGTGTTGAGCCTGATTCGCGCGGCTAAGCACGCACGGATGCGGGTCGAGTGGCGCGATGGCCCAACCTACGAAGACCAAATCTCAGTGGTGGCTGGCCAGGCACCGTTGGCATCAAAGCCCCTCAGCTCAACCGTCACCGGGACACCCTCCAAAGTGCCATTATTTAGGCCGGTACCAGGGTCTGTAGTCACAGATTTGGCGGCCGCCTTGCACGACACCACCACCCCGTTGTTCGTGAGCGAAAGTGGCGTATACCGGGAAGGTACTTTTGGTGCTGGCGAGCCCTTGGTTGGCCTGATTCCATCGGTTTCAGTCGGTGATTTGGGCGCCCGAAGCTTTAGCGAAACACATGGGGTCAAAGCCGCCTACGTGGCCGGTGCGATGGCGGGTGGAATCGCCTCTGCTGATCTCGTAATAGCGATGGGTCAGGCTGGATTTATCGGCTTTTACGGTGCAGGAGGGCTTCCTGTTGAGGTGGTCGAAAAAGATGTGGTGCGCATCAAAGAGGCACTGGGCAACACGCCAGCCGGCTTCAACTTGCTGCACAATCCCGTCGAGCCGAAGGTCGAGGCCGACACGGTCGCACTCTTTCTCAAGCACGACTGCCGCTTTGTTTCGGCCAGCGCATTTATGACCCTCACCGCCGCCATCGTGCGCTATCGACTGACGGGCATTCACAAGACTCAAGCGGGGCGGATTGTGTGCCCAAATGCGGTGTTCGCCAAAGTCAGTCGGGCCGAGGTGGCTGAGCCATTTATGCGTCCGGCACCCAGGGCCTTGGTCGAGCAGTGTGTGACTGAGGGTTGGCTGACGCAAGCGCAAGCGGCCTTGGCGGCGTTTGTACCGATGGCCGAAGACATCACTGCAGAGGCTGATTCTGGCGGTCACACCGACCGGCGTCCCTTGGTGGTGTTGCTCCCAACGCTTCAACGGCTTCGAGATCGTGTGATGAGCGAGGAGGCCTACGCTGAACGGGGCATCGCTTTGCGTATCGGGGCGGCAGGTGGCATTGGCGATCCTCAGAGTGCTCACGGGGCTTTGGCCATGGGTGCTGACTATCTTCTGACGGGGTCGATCAATCAGTCGTCGGTCGAGGCGGGGACCTCCGATTTGGTGAAAACGATGATCTCGGCGGCGGGCATGGCGGATGTGGCTCAAGGTCCTGCACCCGATATGTTTGAGATGGGGGCCCATGTACAGGTGCTCTCCCGGGGCTCAATGTATGCTCAGCGAGCCAGTCGGCTCTATGATTTATACAAGCGTTACCCCTCGATGGACGCCATTCCTGCCAAAGATCGGGAGAAGATCGAGCGCACCTTCTTTAAGCGGAGCTTGGATGAAGTTTGGGTCGGCACCGAGGCCTATTGGCGCGAGCGCGACCCCGCCGAGGTGGAGCGTGCAAACGCCGACCCTCGCCACAAGATGGCCCTCACATTCCGGTGGTATTTGGGCATGACCAGTCGCTGGGCACGCATGGGAGAGGTCGACCGCAAGCGAGACTTTCAAATTTGGTGTGGGCCGAGCATGGGGAGCTTTAACGATTGGGTGGCCGACAGCTGGCTCGCTCCGTTGCCGGCCAGGGGTGTGGTGGCCATCGCTCACGCGATGTTGTCCGGCGCGGCTGCTTTGGTGCGGGTGGAGGCTGCGCGCACCCTGGGGGTTGTGTTACCTGTGAACGTGAACAGTCCAGCCCCTCAACGTCGCTAGGAGACGCCATGCTTTTTGTTTTACCTTTCTTAATCGCTTGTGGTGGCGGAGTTTCAGCCGACGCCGTCACCAATTCTCCGACCAATTCTGCAGGTGCCAAACCGCCCGCTGCAGCGCCAACTCCGGCGAATTCTCCTGAGGACATCGCCAAGCTCGCCGAGGGTCTTAAAATCGCCGATGCCGCAGATGGTGCAGAAGATAAAGTCGTTCACAAGTGTCTTGGCTGTGCTTTGGGCATGTCTGGAAAGGCTGAACATTCGCTCGATGTCGACGGAACAACGCTCCATATGTGCTCGGTTGGCTGTAAAACCGCTGTGAGCAAAGATGTGAAAGCGCGGCTTATCGAATTGGCAGGATAGACTCTTTATGCTCAGCCCGCGATTGGCCCGTTTACCAATCGTGGGTAAGGTGCACCATGGCGGTGTAGCTGAGCCCAGGGGGATGTGTGCGGTCGATGCGATACGAATTGAGTTTGGTTGCGGTGTTGCTTTCATTTGGCTGTGCTGAGGGCGATGGAAAGACGTCATTAGCCTTGGCCCCGCCGCCCTTCGGTGAAGATGACACCGGTTTGGTGATCCCTGACGCTGGTACATCCACCGTTTTAGAGACCACACGCGGGCCGATTTTTGCGGCCTACCTCAATTATGGCGAGTTTCCGGGGCTGGTCGGGGTTCCAAATCTCGATGACGATGATGAGGATGGCACCCCAGACTGGGGTCAAGCTGGCGATGCAAGCGGCGATGACGACTTTTCCCTCGGCAGCCTGGTTACCAACGGTCATGACGTCACCCTTCGTTTGGCCGGTGAGGGGCTCCGTATTTACCGCGGTGGAGATCTGGTGCTCGGTGATGGCGCGGGCGACACATTGGTGGTGTCAGGTGAGTCTCAAGCCCTCGATTTACGGTTTGAATATTCAGATTTTCTGGTTCAGGGCACTCTGAGCATCGAGGATGCCACCGAAGGCGAGTCTTTCGATGTGGCCTTGACGGGCAGCCCCATGTTTTTCAATCACCATTTGCAGGCCTCGATAGAGGCGATGGCCTTGAAAGTTGGAGGACTCGGCTACAATAACGATGCCTTTGTTGAGGGCTATGAGGCCGCTTTAGGCGATGACTTCTTTACCCTAAATGCAAGCCGTTACAGCGGGGACGTCTGGGTACAGGATGAGTTCGAGTTTGGCTATGCGAGCGCACCCGACGCGCACCTATCCATCGTCTTCGACACCCACCGAAATGGCCAAGGCCGCCCTGGGGATGGCTTGGATAATTTTCCAGAAGATGCTTACGAAGGCCCCGGCTGGCTGCTTATCAACTGGGGGACAGTCACGGCATCGTCCCTCGATTACGGCGGCAACCTTGAGATATCTCCTCCGGTCACTGTCGACGGGGTGTTTTACCCCTATGGTCGGGTGTATTACGGCGGCAATCAAATCTACCAACCCCATCCTGAAACCCAGACGGCGATAGAAGGTTTTCAAGTTCAAAAGCCATTTATGCCCGACTCAACCTGGTTATGTGTCGGCCATATTGACGAGTTTACATCCACGGTTCCAGACCCAAGCGCGCCCAAGGGCTTTCGCTTTGTGATCTCTGATACCCGAGCGGGTTGGGATGTTTTGAACGCGATGGCCCCGGACACATCACTGCCACGGTACGCCCCTGGTGGGTTCTCTGGGCACGGTATTGATGATGTGGCCGAGATTTTGGCCGATGGCGCGCTCCATGCCTTGAATGAAGAGGTGCAAGACATCATCGATGAGCAGGAAGCGTTGTTTCGCCGAAAACTTGGCCTGACCGATGAGGACATTATTTATATGCCCTCCTTATTTGAGGAGATCGATGGGTGTTGGGGTGGGAAGGCAGCCTTAATACCTGGGATGGCCAACCTGATCGTCGCGGATGTCGATGGGCAAGCCACCGCATTTTTGGCCGACCCATTTCTACGTGAAAACACGAGTGACCAGAGCGATGATCCGATGATCGCGGAGGTGCGCGAGCGCATGCCTGCATCCCTCGACTTGGTCTTTTTGGACGATTGGGAGGTTTACCATATGGGCTTAGGTGAAGTGCACTGCGGCTCTAATGTTTTGCGGCGAGCCGCGAATGCGTGGTGGGAAGATGCCGGTCACTTGATCGCCCAGGAGGGACGATGATGAAGTCATTTATTTTATTTTCTGCCTTGTTTTCAGCGCCCAGCTTTGGTGGTGGATCCGCCGAAGAGATCGGTCGGAGTGCCGATGACTTTCGGGCAAGCCATCCCGCTCTCGCCGAGCGTGTCGATGGCATGAGCCCCATCGTAAACCGCGCTGGGAAGTACTTTTTTCCGGGGTCTGATCTGATGGGTCACCCAGCGCAGGTGTTGATTCAAGATCGCTTGCTAGACGGTGGAGACCCGACCCCAGTGGTGGTGGCTCTGGCCTATGCGCTCGATGGGGAACACCGGCTTGAGCCAGCGCTCATCGCGGGTCAGCCAGCAGCGGTACGGGCAGCCCTTATCAGCGGCTATAAAAAACATGGCCTTCTTGACGCTGTACAGGCTTTTGAGGATGCTTTAGTCGACCCGTCTATGGGGGTTCGTTTAGAGGCAGTGAGGCTTATCGGCTACCGTCCAAATCTGGAGAGCCCAACACTTTCACGGCGGCTTTTGGCCGCTATTGGTGATCCTCAGCCAGCGCTTCGGGCCATGGCTGCACGGTCGATATCTTGGCGTGTGGAGGCCGGTGGTTTTGCGGCGATCGTACCTTTGCTGAGCGATGGTTCGGGCCTGGTACGAGGCGCTGCTGGGCGGGCCTTGAGAAAAATTGACCCCGCTGCTGCCGCAATACATCCGGGCGTTCAGGCTTTGAAGGCCGATGCAGACCCACAGGTGAGTCGGGCTATTCGCCGGGTACTCAAGCCCTGAGTTGGTCCCGAATGCTCGCGGTGAGCGCTGTTGCACGGGAAGTCACTTCCGCGAGGGCAAGCTCTGCTCGTTTCGAGGCTTCGGTGGCGAAAGCGCTGTCGTCAAAGCCATTAAGGTTGATGAGAACATTATAAAAAGCACCTTCTGCGGCGGCTAATGCCGTCAGTGCCGCGACGCCGGCGTCGGACCGGGCGTTGGTGTTTCCGGTCGCCGCTACCTCAGCGCAGCCCACGGCCTCGATGGACCGCTCGAGCACCCCAAGGGGCACGCTGATGGCGAGACGGGTGGCTTCGGTTATCGCTGTTTTCCGAGTTTTCTTGTCGGCATCTGTCTTTTTAGGGAGCCGCATCGCTGCCATGATGGCGTTGAATGCCTCGGTGTCATTATCGATGTCTGCCAAGTAGGCATCCTTGAGGGTTTGGGCTTTGACGGCGTTGTCACAATGGGCTGAAAACATTGCTTCGTAGCCTTTTTTACCGTGGGTGAGGCTGCCGACCATGGCGGAAAGGGCCGTGGACATCGCGCCGCATAATGCAGCGACGGAACCACCACCTGGTGCTGGGGCTGAGGAGCCCAAGGTGTCGATAAACTGCCGTCCGGTCATTGAGACCAGGCTGCCATCGCCACCGATGGCGTATTCGATCACGCGAGTTTGAGGGTCGAAAGCGCCCACATCGTTGAGCCCCATTGAGTGGATGGCTGTGTCGACCAACTGAGCCTGAGAAACACCCGGGTTCGCGCCTTCTTTTGCCAGATAAAAGTGGCCAGCGTCGGTCAGGGCCTTGAGCGGGACCAAGCCGATGAGCTCAGAGCCTGTGACGATGACACCCTCACTGAGCGCAACCCGGCGAGTGGCTTCGAGTACCTCATGCATGGGGCTCACCTCGAAGTTGGTGAGATTCAACGACACCTGACACCGGCCATATTCCTCGATGTACCAGCCGATGCCTTTGACGCACTTGAACAGCCCAGGGTCGCGAACGGCCAATCCGGCTTCGTCCCGCACGATTTCACCACCTTCTCGACGGATAATCCCCTTCTCACGCACTAAAGCTGCGATTTTCATCGCCTTTTTGGTGTTGCTTGTGTTGAGGTTGATATTGTAGGCGACCAAAAATGGGCGGGCACCGATGGCGGTTGCCCCGGATTTGGGGTTGAAGG
>DBIS01000159.1 GCA_002296975.1 Deltaproteobacteria bacterium UBA796
GTCGATTTTTGGTGACCATGCGGAGATGCTCTGGAATGGTGTGTCATCACCGACTTTGAAGACGTCCCAGCGGATGTGCTCGATGCAGCCATAAACCGATGTGTCGACTTGGTTGATCATTTGGTACAGGGTGCCTTCGACGGGTGCGTAGGTGAACAAGCCGTCAAAGTCATCTGCGGGTTCTGGTGTTTTACACACGGTGACAAATGCCCGTTCGCGTTGGGTGAAGCTCCACTCGCCACATTCCTCTTCTGTACCGGTCACGCTCATCGACACGGTGAACTGACCCGCCTCGTTGTAGGTATGGCACACGGAAGTTCCCGTGTTTTCCTCGGTCTCGTCGTCACCAAAGCTCCAGCTGATGCCGAGGTTGCTATTGGATTCACTCATCTCGACGTCAAAGCAGACCTCGAGTGGGATGCCACCACTTCGCTTGGAGTCTGAGGAGAAGGCCGCATAAGGGCCGTACAAGGCAGTGATGCCTTCGATATCATCAGACTTCAACTCTGATTGGAGCAATGAACAGTTGCTGCCAGACCAGTACATGGTTGCGTAGCGCAGGTTGAGGTCGGTGCAGACTTCGCCTTCTTCGCAGGAGTGGCCCATGCCCAACAAGTGGCCAATCTCGTGGGTTGCGACACCTTCGAGAGAGTGTCCACCGCTGCATTGTCCGGTCCGAATCTGGTCGTCGGAGAACCATGCAATCTCATCGTTGAAGATAATGTCGGAGTCGATGGCGTAGGTGTAGGTGTCACCGGTGAGGGTGAAAGCCACGTTGCCAGATGGCAAGGTTAAGGTCGCACCCAAAATACCGGTGCCCAACTGCTCTGCAGGGTCGTCAAAGTAAAAGGTGTTGACCGAGTCGTTGGTGTAGCCTGAGTTGTGGCCAGCCCGGACACCCATATACTCTGTGGTGATTTGGGCGCATGGCGCTTCGTTTGACCAGTGATCCCATGATCGCTGCAAAACTTGAATTTCTGTGGTGTCGGGGTCGGACCAGCTGTCTTCATAAGAGTCAGACATCCACCATTCAAAGGGGAAGTCACCCTCGCGGTCCCAGACCAATTTAGTGTGGCGCCAAGCGTGTGCAGGGTTGGCCATCAATGCCGGAAAAATGAGTGCTGAGAGCATCATCATCGTGCCACCTCAGAGTTGATGTGTTGAAGGCGGTTCATGTTGGCACCTGGAATTGGCGCGCCATCCCAGCCTTGCTTCACGCGCGCCTCAATGGTCGCGATGAGTTCGGCCAAAGGCAAACGGTCACCGGCTTTTGGCAGCGGGATAAACCGATGGTCATAAGCTTGGCGGGAGGCGGGTACGAAGCGTTGAGCGATCAACTCTTGGCTATAAGGGTCGAGCCGTGCGGTGTATTTTCCTTGGCTGAAGCCAACGGTGGTGAGGCGGCCATTGCCGAGTGTCTCCAGGAAAAACAAACCATCTTCACCGACGCTAAACCGAGCAGCACCGGGGATTTCGCTGATGTTTCCACCGAATTGTCCGCCCATTTGATCGACGATGTATGCGGTGGTTTTTGGGTCGCCCTTATAAGTGTGACTCACTTCAATTTGTACCCGCGTCCAAACGCGTCCATCGGCATCTTCTTCGGTCCAAACTTCAGTCACCACGCCTCGGATGACTGTGCTGGATGCGTCGACCAACTGGTGTGTGGTCAATGAGACCAACGATGTGGCTTGAGCCGGCAGGGCGGCGATGGTGATGCAACCGCCCAAAATGGCGGCGGCGAAAAACTTCTTCATGGAGGGCTCCAACTATATGGTGTGTGCTGTGCAGCAATTAGCTGCATACGCAGCGACCTAGGTTGCGCGTAACACCAAGGTGGATGCCACGCAGGAACTGTGTGTGATGATCTTCTTTCCTGGTGCAGAGAATGAAAGGAATATTGGTCGGTTTCACGCAGAGGCTGCGGACTCATCTCCATCGTGGTACGTGGCTCTCACTTCGTTAACGTGCGGGTGGCCCCGTTAACCCCTGAGGGGTTTTCTTGACTGTCAGCACGCAAACGCCATATGCCTCGTATGCTCTCATTTTGCTCAGACTCGTCCTTTTCTGGACGGTAAAAAAGGAAGGGCCCATGCCCCGACTCATCAAACTGCTGCAGTTGCTCACGACCATCGCGCTCATCGTGCCAGGTCTCGCCATCGCTTCCGTTACCTCCGGTACGGTCAAAGGCGTCACCGTCGATGAGGGTGGCTTGCCCATCCCGGCTGTGCTCATCACATTGACATCCGACAACTTGATGGGGCAACGGCAAGGAAAAACAGACGCCAATGGCCGTTTTTACTTGGCTGAGCTTCCCCCGGGTATTTACACCTTGGTGGCAGACAAAGCAGGCTTCGTCAAGAAGTCGTACCCCAAGCTCAACGTCAATATCGGCCGCAACACCATCCTCACCATCGAGTTGCCTTTGCAAAGCGGTGGCGAAGAAATGATAATTGAAGAGACCCGTCCAACCATCGATACTGAGTCAGCCACCCGTGGCTCTGTGTTGACCAAAGAGTTTCTCGATCGCATTCCGGCCGGTCGCTCGTACCAGCAAGCCGTTCAGATGGCCGCTGGTGTCACCGGTGGCTCCAACGCCAATATCGGCGGCGCGAGCTCTCGCGAGAACACCTATATGCTTGATGGGGTCAACATCACCGATCCGGTCACCGGTACCTTTTCGCTCAACTTCAACTACGACGCGATCGAGCAGATTGAAGTCATGACGAGCGCTTTTGATCCAGAGTTCGGATTCAACTTGGGCGGTAGCATCAACGTGGTGACCCGTTCAGGTGGAAACACCCTCGAGGTCAACATTGGTACCTACTACACCAATGGCAACTGGGCACCCAAGCAAGACGCCCGCTACGCTGCTGACGGGGCACAGTTGGCCCCCACAGACTTCGACACCACCAGCGAGACTGTACGGGCCGGCGCCACAGTGTCGGGTCCGATTATTCGCGACAAGGTGTGGTACATCGCGTCTTACCAGTACTCGCGCTCCTTGCAGGCGAATGTCGGCATCGACCTTCCACGGGACTTCGATGGCCACTATGTGTTCACCAAACTGACCGCGCAGCCAAGCTCAGAGCACCGCATTACCTTGATTGGGCAGACCGACCCATCGACCATCGACAACTTGGACCAGTCCAAGCGCTTTGTGAAGCCTGAGGCTCAATATCGTCAGGCTCAGGGTGGGTTTTTGGGTTCTTTGCAGTGGGATTGGTTCATCTCTCCAGAGATGTTCCTTGAGACCAAAACCTTGGTTCAGAAGTCCTACATCGAGCAGTACGCAGTCCCGTGTACCCACGACCAAGACTTGGGGTATCACCCTTGCGACCCCACCGAGGCCAACAACAACATTGACTTCACCACCCCAGCACGGGTGGGCCTATACAACGCCTTCGACCAAGATAACGCGGGCTTCTTTTACTTCGACGACCGCTGGCGTATGTCTGTGGACAGTAAGTTTTCGATGCTGCAGTTGGAGCTTGGCGGTACCCACGACCTTAAAACCGGCGTGACCTACAGCCACACCTTGTGGGAGACCCAAACGGGTACCTCTGGCAATGTCTACTTCTACGACCTGAACGCCCTCAGCTACGACCCCGACACGCTTCAGAACTACTACTGGATCGAGACCACCGGGCCGTACAGCTTTTCGGCCACTGCCG
>DBIS01000165.1 GCA_002296975.1 Deltaproteobacteria bacterium UBA796
CGGCAGAACGGAGCCTCCCATGATCTCGAGTGTGACCGCCTTCGCCCCTGCAACCGTGGCCAACCTCGGCCCCGGCTTTGATGTGATCGGCCTCGCAATCGATGGTATTGGCGACACGGTCACGGTGTCTCGCTCAACCACGCCCGGCGTACATCTGACGGCCATTCACGGCGATGGTGGATTGTTACCCCTCGACCCCACCCTCAACACGGCGGCGATCGCAGCCAGCGAGACGATCAAGGCCGCTGGGGCTGCGCTCGGCATTACCCTAAAGCTTCATAAAGGCCTCGCGCTATGTTCCGGGCTTGGAAGCTCCGCTGCGAGTGCTGTCGCTGCCGCCTATGCCACCAACCTGCTGCTCGGTTCTCCCCTACGAAAGCACGATCTCATCGGCCCGTGCATGGAGGCAGAGGCGGTCGTTGCTGGCCGACATGCGGACAATGTGGCCCCGGCTTTACTCGGGGGCCTCGTCCTAATTCGCAGCACAAACCCCCTCGACATCGTGCGCCTGCCCATCCCCGAAGGGCTCACCGTGGTTGTGGTTCGCCCCGAGATGGCACTGCCCACCAAAAAAGCCCGGGCCGCCCTGCCAACCCATATCGAGCTCAGCACGATGGTGGCCGCAACCGCGCAGATCGCGGGACTGGTGAGCGCCTGTTACTCCGGCGACCTGTCGTTATTGTCCCGATGTCTCGCAGACCCCGTCGTGACCCCAGCGCGCATCGGGCTCATCCCGGGCGGCCAAAATGCCCTCGATGCCGCCCTCGACGCCGGTGCTTTGGGTGCATCGATCAGTGGTGCTGGCCCCAGCCTATTTGCACTTTGCCGCTCTGTACGAAGCGCAAAAGCCACGGCCCAGGCGATGACCTCAGCCTTTTTGGACGCCGGACTTCCCGCGACCAGCCACATCAGCCCTGCCAACTGCCCGGGCGTTCGCCGCCTCCGCCAGGCCCCCAAAGCCTCATGAATTTCTACTTGAGCTGTACACGCTGTGACACACATTTTGGCGGCTTGGAGCGACGATACCGCTGCGATTGTGGTGGCACCCTTGATGTCGTCCACGACCCCACCGCCTTCAAACTCAAGCGCGAAGACCTTGACGCTCGCCGAAACTCCAACGACCCCCTGGACCGCTCAGGTGTTTGGCGCTTCAGAGAGCTAATTCTTCCCTTGGGCGATGCCGCCCTCGCAGACTGTGTGGTCACCCGAGGCGAGGGAAACACCCACCTGTATGAGGCTTCAAAGCTTGGCGCGTCTCTCGGTGTCGCCCGATTGCACCTCAAGCATGAGGGCGAAAACCCCACAGGTTCGTTTAAAGACCGGGGCATGACAGCCGGCATTTCGATGGCCCGCCACTTGAACATGAAGCAGGTCGCATGCGCCTCTACAGGCAACACATCTGCCTCGATGGCCTCTTACGCAGCCAGGTGTGGCATGGGTGCTGTGGTCTTCATTCCAGATGGAAAAATCACCTACGGGAAGCTCGCTCAAGCCCTCGCCTATGGTGCCAAAACCATCCAAATCGCTGGAGACTTCGATGACGCAATGGTGCTGGTCGAGTCCTTATGTAAAACCGAGGATATTTACCTTCTAAACTCGGTAAATCCATTCCGAATCGAAGGCCAAAAGGCGATCGGTTTTGAGATTATGCAAGACCTCGGCTGGAAGGTACCCGACTGGATCGTCCTTCCTGGCGGCAATCTCGGCAACAACAGTGCTTTGGCAAAAGGCTTGGTTGAGCTGCGAGAGCGGGGCTTAATCGATAAACTCCCACGCATGGCCGTGATTCAGGCCGAGGGCGCAAACCCCTTGTACCGAGCTTGGTCCACATCAGAAGCCATCGTGCCCATGCGAGCAGACACCATCGCCACAGCCATTAAGATAGGCGCACCTGTATCTGGTGATAAATCACTGCGCGGTTTGGCGGCTTTAGGTGGCGTGGTCGCCCAGGTGAGCGACGACCAAATCATGGACGCAAAAGCCCGGGTGGACGCTGCAGGAATCGGTGCAGAGCCGGCAAGCTGCGCAACGGTTGCAGGAATCCAAAAGCTCGTTTCGAACGGGGTTATTGGCCGCAACGACCACGTGGTCGGCATTTTGACAGGCCACCTGCTAAAAGACCCGGATGTAGTTGTGAGTTACCACAATGGCCAACTTGAGGGAATCGACTCAAGACGCGCCAACGCACCGATCAAGGCACCCGCCGATATCGACGCGATTGTCGCCCTCCTCCGCGCGTAACCCTGGAGCCTGCGTGGCCGTTTTAGCTTTGTTTTTCGCGTCTTTGTTTTCTTGTGGTGGCCCCGACCCGGCGACCACGCGCCAGCCCAATATTTTGGTGTTCACCCTCGACACCTTACGCGCCGATGCCTTGGGCGCATACGGGCACAAAAGCCAAACGAGCCCCCATATCGACGCGCTCAGCGCTCAGGGCTACCGCTTCACCCGCGCCTATACGGTGACCCCCCTCACCATCCCGGCTCATTCGTCTTTATGGACGGCAATGTACCCACCCAGGCACGGTGTCCAGGATAATGGTGACTTCTTTCTGGATGAAGGCGCCGTCACCTTGGCAGAACGCCTCTCTGGGGCCGGCTACCAGACGATGGCGAGCGTTGGCGCAGAGGTCACATCTCATCATTGGGGCTTCGCACAGGGCTTTGACGCCTATTTCGACGATATGGGCGGGCGCGAAGATACCGAGAAAAACCGCTGGCGTGTGGAGCGTCCAGCCCCCGAGGTTCTGGGCGATGCAGCAGGCTGGTTTAGCGAAGCTCGAGACAAGGACAAACCGTTTTTTGCCTGGGTGCACCTCTTCGATATTCACCACCCATATGAGCCACCCGAACCCTTTAAAAGCCAATTCAAAAAGCGGCCTTATCTGGGCGAAATCGCTTGGACTGACTCCCAAATGGATGGGTTTTTGAAGCGTCTCGATGGCCTGGGCGAGCTTGAGAACACTTGGATATTCATCCTCTCTGACCACGGTGAAGGGCGGGGGTCACACGGAGAAAACCTTCACGGAGTGCTGCTGTACAATGCCACCACCCGCATACCGCTGATCATCATACCGCCCACGCGCGATGGTAAGGGCCAGCGCATCGACACCCCCACATCGATCGTCGACATTCATCCGACGGTCCTCAAGCTGGCCGGGCTCAGCCTTCCAGAGGGCCTCGACGGCATCGACTTGAGCCCATGGCTCAAGCCCAGCGACAAAGCTCAAGCCCCCCTCAAGGGACGGTCGGTTTATGTGGAGAGCTTGTACGCCTACCGCCACTATGGTTGGGCCCCCCAAAAAGCTTGGGTGACCGATACCCACAAGCTCCTTGAGTCGACGACACCTCAACTTTATGATGCCTGGGACATTCAAGAAAAGAAGGATTTGGCCAAAACCGAGGTCCCAACCCTTCAAGCGCACCAGCAGGCACTATTGTTGGCAACTGAGGCGATGGTAACCGACGACAACGCCTCAGCCCGTGCCGAGCTGAGCGATGAACGCCTCGAGCAACTGGCAGCCTTGGGCTACATCACGACCACCGTAGAGCCAGCGCTAAACACGACGTCGTTGCCCGACCCTGTGGCCAAGCTTCCAATGCTCAAGGAAGTGGAGAAGGCCCGGTCATTATTGCAGTCGGGTCAGTTTGAGGCGGCCTCTGAGCAGGTGGCGAAGATCCTCAAGGGCGACCCAAGCTTTGTCGAGATGCGTTCCATGCAAGCGCAGTTGCTATTTCGAAAGGGTGATTTAAATGCGGCGCTGACAGCCATTACCGGCCTGGACAAAGAGCACCCCTCTACCAATCATAAGTCATTGGTAGCCAACATCCTGATGCGCCAAGGAAAGCCTGCACAGGCCGCAGCGGTTTTTGAAGAGATTGTGGGCATTGACCCGTTTTTGGCAGATGCCTGGGGCGGCTTGATGACCTCATTGTTTTTGGCCGGTAAAATTCCGCAGCTCGACGATGCTGTCTCAAGCGCACTCGCTGTGGTGCCCACCCATCTGGCCACGCAGACCTTCGCGGGCATCGTAGCGGTGATTAAAGGCGACACCGAAGAAGCGGAGCGCATTCTCATGGGGGTCCTCACCAAAAACCCCAATCAGCCTTTTGTGAACCATAGTCTCGGGCTTATGCGACGGGCCCAAGGAGAGGCTGACGCCGCAGAGCAGTTTTTTGTGGAGGAGATTCGCCTGCATCCCCCAGCCATCCCTGCCCGCCGCACCATGGTTGAGTTGCTCGCTGAGCAACGCCGATACTCAGAGCAGCTCGAACAGCTCGACGCCATCGCAGCCATCGAGCCACTCAGTCCAGTGACCCTTCATTCTCGGGCTCAGGCCTTGTTTAATCTGGAGCGCATCGACAAGGCTGCCATCGCGACCAAGCTGTGCATCCAGACAGACCCGAAGTACCCCGGCTGCTGGATGCTGTTGGCAAATGTGCTCGACAAACAAGGAAAAAGGACCGAGGCGAAAGCCGCCCACGACAAGGCGGTGGCATTGGCCGCGCGCTTCCCCAAAAGAAAGACAAAACCACGGGGCAAGACCAAGCGGCGTCTACCGAACTGAGATGCCGGCCTGAAGAATCATCCAGCCGTTCGGCTCTAGGTGCACAGAAGGGTCGTCGACCGACAGGACTTTCCCTTCTGTGGACGGCAAAGACAAGAATTCATCGAGTGGAATCTCTGGCACCGGAATGGTGGGCGAAAAGCTGCTGGCGTTGCCCAATAATGGTGGCACCATCAGGCGAATCAAAGCCGACAGGTCTCCGGGGTCGAGGGCTTCGGGCGCTTGAAGTACACCCACAGCGAGGTCGATGTTGGTGGGGCGGGCGTCTGCGCTCAAGACGATTTTTCCTGCTTCATTCATTTCGACTTGGGTGTGGGTCCGGCAGCTCACTGAAAAAGCCAGCACCTCGCCGTCTGCACGATTGAAGGTGAGCTCCCACTCGCCGATGGCTAATTGAGCAGCCCAATCCTCGTTTTGGGACGGGGTGAGCACCGGGGGTAGATTGAGTGTCATCTGAATATTTTCAGCGGGGCCGAGGGGTGGAGGCAGCGGCCCACCGGACAATGCGCCCAGCACCACAGCGTCCACCTCAAAGTCGCGGAGCATGCCTGCTGCCCAAAAGGAAAAACTGAGTTGATTCAGTAAATCGTCGTCGATGGCACCCCAGAATGCTTGCTCCTTATTTGTTGGCCAGTCAGGCGCATCGCCGGCGGTAGCCAATGAACCCGCATTTGGCGGTAAGTCCATGGGGCTAGAGGCAAAAATACGAGCGTCGGCCTCAAAGCGGATGCCTTCTGGGACAACATGAATCTCTGCGAGGCGCATGCCCAAGGCCAAGTCGACATCAAAGGTGGCGCCAATCGCAAAACCGGACATCACATTCTCTATTGCGCTTGCGACCTCTTTATGCGCCATGTCCACGATGGCCTCGACCATAAAATTCTTGGCCCAATCGGCGATGTATTCCTCGATAAACCCGGGTACATAATCCAAAGTCACACCAAAGCCGTTGATGACCACATCTACATCGGTCACCTCTGCCCGGACGATGCCGCCTGTCGATACCACAGTGACGGCCATGGCCATATCTACACTGCTGGCCCACGCGCTACCCACGGTTGATAAAAGCGAGTAGAGCCCGACACCTTCCACGCCAAAGTCGATGGCGAAGCCGTCTAAGGTCATGGCGGCCTCGATGGTGTCCGTGCCGGGGACCAGGTCAATGCGGACCCGCCCATAAGATACAGCGTGGGGGGTGAAGATCGCTGTGCTGAGGTCCATCGGGTTGCCGATAATGCCATCGAGAAGCGACTCGTCCTCGAAGGCGAGTTCTAAAAGGCCGGCGAGATCATCGGGTTCAGGATCGTCATCGTCCAGGATTTCAGCGCCGACCTCCATGCGAATCGCGCCCGCTATCCAGCTTTCAGGTGCATTGACCGGCCCAGCGTGAAAGGCGCGGCCATCCACTGCACGCTCACCGTTAGACCCCTCGACTCGGGTGCTGAGAATCTGAATCCCAGGGGTCCAGGGCATATCAGCCTCAAAGCGCCCAGTATTTTCGACCTCAAAATCCTCGCGATTCACGGTAAAAGCGTCGATTGAGCCAGCCCCGGTATGGACCGACCCTCGAACGGTTCCTGAGCCACGGTTGTCAAAGCTCGCACGTTCGGGGTGCTCAACATTGAGTGCCGGCAGCAGACCTTCGGCGAGGGGCAAGGGCGTGTCTGAAAAGTCCGGGCCATCACCCGTACTCTTGGACTGTGTTGCACAGCCGACCAACAGTGGAATCAACCAAATCACACCCAGACTCTACACCATCGCGGGGGCGAGGGCTGGATGGCGCTTTGGGCGTCACAGCTTCGTCACATCCTATTTGTTTCGGTCCAAGATAGGCATACTTGAGGTCGACACGATGCTGATAGCACGCCTAAACGATGCCACCGCTGGGAGACTCATCAGCGCAGGTACCCTTGGGCTTTTTATCTTGAGTGAGATTTTACATCGACGGTATGCCGAGCGAGTCGAGTTTACACGCAGGCTGACCCACGTGGGTGCGGGCCTTATTGTCATGACTTTTCGGTGGGTGCTATCGGGCCCCTGGACCGTCGCCCAGACCCACCTCACCGGGCGGAGATTGGTGCCCACACTTATGGCCGGAGCGGTGGCCTGGGCTGTGGTTTAGATGGCGTCAGATCGGGGAAAAATTCGGGCTTATATACACCCACAAAACCCAACTATTGGCCATATCGAGCATGGCAGTCTCGCGGACATTCAGGCAGCCGAGGCGTGGTTGCGCTCGAAAGGGTGCACCGTGGCACGTGGGCCGATGGGGCCCGACACATGGCAGCCGTATCGGGCCACCACCCACAGTTTTGGACGGCCAACCTTTTTAGGAGAACCCAGGTTTAACGCTGATATTTGGCGACAGTGTGGGTATTCACCCATCGCTGAATATACCTCGGCTTTGGCCCAAAACATTCCAGCCGCCCAAGCTGCAGCCGCGGCCTCTTGCCCTTTGGTGACGGCAGGTTTTGATGTACTCGGCCTTGATGCTCACGAGAGCTTTGATGCCGCCCTGAGCGTTTTTCACGGCATCGCGACTGCAGCCTTTAAAACAGCCTTCGCCTATAGCCCAATCGACCTCCAAGGCTTTCGTGCGCTGTATTCACCGATAAAGTCAATGATCGAGCCGAAAATGGTCCTCACCGCCTTCGACCCAAACGGGCGCCCCATCGGCTTTTGCTTCAACATTCCCGATAGACTCAACCCAGAGCGAAAAGAGTTCATCGTCAAAAGCCTGGCCGTCCTTCCAGAGCATCACCGCACAGGCATCGGGAGTTGGTTGGTGGGGGTCTCTCACAGCATGGGCCACAGCCTGGGGTGGACAGGTGGTGGCATACACGCGTTGATGTGGACACACAGCCACAGCCGGGCGATCTCTGCCCACACCGGCGAAGTCATTCGGCGCTACGCCCTCTTCGAAAAAGTACTCTGATGGCCAATATTCTCTCGCATTTTCCACCGGGCGCACACACGGCCCTGATTGAGCGGGATGGGCGGCGGTAGGGCTTTTCAACCCTCAGGGCTGAGGCCGGACGCATTGCCGCTGGGTTGAATCAAATGGGGGTTGAACCTGGGGACCGCATCGTGCTGTTGATCCCGGTGGGAATCGACCTTTACATCGGCGCCACGGCCACCTTGCTCGACCCTGCAGCCGATATTCAGAACATCCTGACGCGGTACCCAGTCGACGGGCTGATGGGGGTGCCGAAGCGCACACGCTCCGGCTAAAGTGGCCGTGCTGAGGGGTCTTAAGGCTTATATTTCGACGGGGTTTTGCCCCCTACCCCACCGCCGACTGAGCGCCTTAAGCGGCCCGGATCCAGACTTGAACAATGCCCTCGCACCGGCTTTACTCACCTTCACAACCGGCAGCACTGAGGCCGAGGCCTTCCCATTCGTCAACAGGGCTGGGCAGGTGGACTTAAACGGACTGGCTGTGGTGTCGGTAGAATTGCGAGACCCACCGGCCGACCCTCGACACAATGCGAAGGTCGACCGGCGTATACTCATCGCGCAACTGCACCGCTCGGCTAGAGGCCCATGAAACACCCCGCACGACATCGTATAATCTTGGCTTTGGCGAGCCTGGTATTGAGCCTTGGGGGACTGGAAATCGCCGGACGTTTGGTGGTGGCCGCACCGGTTGAGCGCACCGATGGTTTTGTGAGCGACCCTGTGCTGGGCTGGGCCTTACCGTCGGGCTCACAGATGCGTTGGCGAGGAAAGACAGCCACCATCAACGGGCGCGGCTTTCGAGCGCACCGAGAAAATACAAGCGGTGATCTGAGCATATTGATGGTGGGAGATTCATCGGTCTTTGGGGATGGTGTGGCCGACAACGAGACCATGCCCGCGCAATTATCGCTTCGCCTGGGTGCGGGTGTAGATGTCCAAAATGGGGGTGTTCCTGGCTACACATGCTGGCAATCACGGATTTTGGTGGCCCGACAAACCCAGAAGCCCGACATATTGCTGGTCTACAACCTGCACTCGGATTTTAGGCGTGCGAGCAGCCACGACCGGGTGATTGGCGCCACTCAGCTCGGGCGATTGGGCAATACGGGGGTTGGTCGACTTATTTCGAGTTTGGCCCTCAAGCTTCGAATGATGGCCAAGGCCTCCAATCTGGATATCGATGAATACAGCATATGTTTGCAAGATTTGGTGGATGACCAACAGCAACACGGTGGCGTGACAGTCTTTGTGGTGCCGATCACGGATGTGGATTTTCCGTCCAGCCACCTATTTGGCTCTGAGGAGCCTGGGGCTTTGGGGACACGCCTGGTGGATTACCGCCAAGCGATGCGCGATGTGGCGGCGAAAAACGGATCGGTATTGGTCGATGGGGTGTCAGCGATCAAGGCGGCTGGCCTCACTGGTGATGGGGCTTTGCAAGATGTTGTCCATCCGACGGCGGCGGGACATCGGGCGTTGGCCAAGGCCATCGCTGAGGGGCTTTCACAGGGTGGACTGCTCGGCAAGACCTCGCAAAAACGATAGGCGAGACCCATGTTGACCATCATGATCATTTTGGCCTGTGGCGGAAACGCGACAGATGACAAAGCTGCTGAGGATTTAGGCGCGGCGGTGGCGGGCTGGACCGGCGGTGATTTCGACTTTCAGACCACCAGCGTAAAAGACCAGTGTTTAGGGGGTGCCTTCGAGGCGCTGTTTATGCCCGATGGGCCCGATACCCCTCATACATTTGAGCACCCAGTGTTTATTCCAAGCTACGGGGATTTGCCCCAAAGCTACACCATCGACTTTAGGGCACCCTTTATTGAAATGCCTGTGACCGTGGATGCCACAGATGGGCAAACCTACACCATTCGCGGCGCTGTAATGGAGGCGGTGGAGTTGGGATCATACGCGTATGGGGACTGTGTTGCGACCATGTCGGTGGATGCAGATTTCAGTCCTGTCGACGCGAACACAGCGACCGGTGATGCCACGATAAGCATCTCAAATCCTCGGGGCGAGGCGGGTTTATGTCCGGTGTTTGACAGCGATGATTGTGTGGTGAAATTGGGCACCCAAGCGATTCGTCGCTGACTTTGCGCGATGGGGATTGGACCTGTGGGTCCTCCGGCGATAGCCTCGCCTCCAACAGGAGGTCCAAATGGCACTTCAAGCCGGAATCGTCGGTCTACCCAATGTGGGCAAGAGCACTCTTTTTAACGCCCTGACTGCTGCGGGTGCAGAGAGCGCGAACTACCCCTTTTGCACCATCGAGCCCAACACGGGCATTGTTCCGGTGCCTGACAAGCGTTTGGCGATGCTGCAGGCGGTCATCGAGAGCAAGCAGGTCATCCCGGCGACCGCGGAGATTCTCGACATTGCCGGCTTGGTGCGGGGCGCGAGCAAGGGCGAAGGCTTGGGCAACCAGTTTCTTGGCCACATTCGCGGTGTGGACGCCGTGTTGCATGTGGTGCGTTGCTTTGCAGATGAAGACGTCGTGCATGTGGATGGGTCTGTGAACCCTGACCGAGACATCGACACCATCGACACAGAGTTGATTTTTGCTGACCTCGACAGCTGTGAGCGCCGAGTGAAGCGGTTTTCAAAGGCAGCGAAAGGTGGCGACAAAGAGGCCCAGCTTCATTTGTCTGTGATTCAAAAAGTGATGGCGATTTTAGAGACGGGCAAGCCCGCGCGGTCGGGAGATTGGACCCACGAGGAGGCCCTGAGCGTAAAAGACGCCCAACTCATTACAGCCAAGCCTGTGCTGTATGTGTGCAATGTCGACGAGGAGGGCATTGAAGGAGACAACGCCTTTGTGGCTGCAGTGCGTGCGCGTGCAGAGAGTGAAAATGCCGCGGTGGTGGTGATTTGCGGGCAGGTCGAGGCTGAGATTTCTGAGCTAGACGATGACGATAAGGCTGCATTTTTAGAAGACCTCGGGCTGGAGGAGCCAGGGCTCAACCGCCTAGCGAGAGGCGTTTATGAGCTGCTGGGGCTGTTCACCTATTTCACGGCGGGTCCAAAAGAAATCCGCGCGTGGACCTTCCGGCAGGGCTGGACAGCGCCACAGTGTGCGGGTGTCATCCATACCGACTTTGAGCGTGGCTTTATCAAAGCCGAGGTGTACACCATCCCCGACTTGACCGAGCATGGTTCTGAGGCCGCGCTGAAGGGTGTGGGCAAGCTGCGGATTGAGGGGAAAGGCTACCAAGTGAAAGACGGGGATGTCATGCACTTTCGGTTCAATGTGTAGGTGTATTCCGAGGCTCGAAACATGACTGCGAAGGTATGCGTTATCACTGGAGCCAACTCCGGGATCGGCCGAGCAGCCAGCGTGGCTCTGGCAGCGTCAGGCCAGACAGTTGTCATGATCTGCCGGAACCCAGAGCGCGGGCAGGCGGCACAGCAGGCGGTCATCGAGCAGAGTGGCAGCGACACTGAGCGCGTCCAACTGCTGCTAATGGACCTGTCCAGACAGGCCTCCATCCGCGCGGGTGCCCAGGTGCTCAGGGAACGCTTCGAGCAGATCGATGTGCTTATCAACAATGCGGCCTTCTTCGACATCTCTATCAAACAGCCCGTCCTCACTGAGGATGGCCACGAGACAACCTGGGCTACGAATCATCTCGGACCGTTTCTGCTTACCCATGAACTGCTTGGCTCGCTACGGGCTGCCCGAGGGCGAGTGATCAATGTCGGGTCCAAGGGTTGGATCGCCTACCCGTTCCTCGGCATCGACTTCGAAAACCTCGACGGATCCCACGGCTACAGCACCGCCCGGGCCTACTACCAGTCCAAGCTGGCCCAGCTGGTCTTCACCCGAGAATTGGCGCGACGCCATGCGGGCCAGATAACGGCCAACATCGTGCGGGTGCCGGCGGTCAAGATACCCGATGAGCGGCTCCCAGAGATCAACCCGTTCCTCCTGTGGGTCTTCAAGCTCAAGCGGCGGGCAGCGCTCGACCCAGAAGAGATGGCCAGGACCTACCACTGGCTGGCGATCTCCGAGGAGGCTGCAGCGCTAACCGGTGAGGTTGTCGACGAGAGACAGCGCCTGATCTCCGGTCATCGCGCTGCCAGCGACCCGGCGCTATGGACGGCCCTCTGGCGTACCAGCATGGAGATGGTCGGGCTTGAACCGGACGGCTCCGAACAGGAGGGGCACGGGAACTAAACAAGCC
>DBIS01000172.1 GCA_002296975.1 Deltaproteobacteria bacterium UBA796
CGGCGACCACCCCGCTCTCGTCCTGAAGACGACTCAGGGGATTAAGGTTTGGCATCGGACTGGCGAGCGAAAGAGTCTGGGCCCCAAGCTCAGCCCACCCGGGGAAAGACGGCGACGCAGCGGCTTCGGCGCTTGGACCAGTTCTTGATGGCTTTCGACCCTGGGCTGTTGCGAGGTGCCAACCCGGTCGTGATTGACTTGGGCTACGGGCGCATTCCCGTCACGACTGTAGAATGGTACGATCGCCTTAGTGCAGTCTATCCAGATGTGAAAATGATCGGGGTTGAGCGGGATGGTTTGCGGGTGGCTGAGCATGCTGGGCGGGCCAATATTAGCCTTCGGCGCGGCGATTTTCAGTTGCCGATCACACCTGATGAGGCTCCAAAATTGGTGAGGGCGATGAATGTGTTGCGTCAGTACGAAGAGTCTGCTGCGCTTAGCGCCCACGCTCAGCTGATCGCCCAAATCGCCGAGGGTGGTCTGTTGGCCGAGGGCACCTGTGACCCGCCTGGGCGAAAGTTGGTTGTGGTCTTGCTTAGGGTGCGGGATGGTGTGGTGCACTCAGAAGGCCTGCTGTTCGCGCGGAGCTTTCACGGGGATTTCGACCCCCGGTCATTTCAGGCCGTGCTGCCCAAGCATTTGATTCATCGCATGGTACCCGGCGAGGCCATTTTTGAGTTTTTTGAGGCTTGGGAAGCGGCGGCCAAACAATGCAGGGCGAGTACGTCTTTTGGCACCCGGTCGCACTTTGTGGCCACCGGAGAGCTTTTGGCTCAGCGTATCAGTGGCGTGGACCACCGGCGTTCATGGCTGCGGAATGGGTGGCTGCTGTGGCGTGATGCCGTGTACCCTTAATTTCGCTTAAAACAGGTCGGGGCCCACATTGACGATCCAGTCGCTCGAGATTTCGAGGGGGTAAATTAGCCCACTCGGTCCGATCTCCGCCCACGCTTCTTCGGCCTCTTCAGCGGTGAGTGAGTCCGCCCATTCTTCCCAAAATACTGCGACCTCCGCATTCCATTCAGCGGCCATGGCCAAAACATCAAAGTTGTTTTCTGGGTCGTCCGACAGCAGGTCGTCAAAGCGAGGCCCAACCCAGTTTGCCAATACCGCCTCACGGACAGACGTGGCCATATCAGCATCGAGGATGTGGATATTGGTCTCACCTTCGTATTTCATGCCCCGGTTATTCCAGTTCGCTGAACCGACCATGATGAACTTATCGTCCACCAAACGAAGCTTGCTATGAATGTTTATTGGCTGATGGTGAAATGCCACATCGTCCCCAAACCAGCCACCACTGATAGTGAGCGCCGATGTTCTGAGGGTAAACAACTGATAGCGCTCTGGTGTGGAGCCGCGAAAGGTGGCATCCGCGAGGTGGGTGTACTTCAGGCCGGGGTCCCAGTCCTCTACGGGGTTGGTCACCACGGTGAGCCGAAGCGCAGGGTTGCCGAGCATCGCGGCTTTAAGCTCGTCCTCAATATCGGGTGCCCTGAAGTATTGGTCCTCTATGATCACATGACGGCTGGCATTTTTGAGGGCCTTTTGGTGGGATTCGAGGATGCTTTGGTTGGCCAAGGGTGTCGGGCTGGTGCGCACGACTTGAATCAATGTGCCACCGTCCTCAACATTATGCGGCTCATCGAGAGAAAACCGTGTCGCATTTTCAGCGTATTTGCTCCCGTCATCGATACCCAGGTCCCACCGGTCCACGAAGATGCCCTCTAAATCTCGGGCGGCCGGCCCGATGAGGTGGACCCCGTAGTCACGCCGGGGGATCCCGTCGGGGTAGGCGCTCCCAACCGAGACCGCTAAGCGTTCATCGGTGGTGGCGTCGAAATCCATCCGGCGATGATCAAAGACCAAGTGCTCGGCGGTGTCCCAATCCAGTGCTTTGATATTATGACCGCCCAAAAAGGCTTCTTTTCCATCGATAACCACGAATTTTTGATGCCAGCTTGCGGCTTGGAACGACCATGAAGGGGTCCAAAACTCGGCAGAATCACCGAGGTCCAGCCCCGCATACCGAGGGTTGGTCAACACCCGGCTGGCGAAGGAGAAGTCTGGGATGGTGCTGCTGTACTCACCACTGGTGGGCACAGAGACGGTGTTGCCTTGAAGGATGACCTGGAAGTCATCATCGGCTTGTTCTGCGCGGTCGAGCAGCTGTTCATCTGTGTTGAGAATCACATCCCAATCGAGCGAAGATTCATAAAACCGGTTGACCAGTATTCGCCGCTCGGTGCCATCGATGGCATTCAGCAAGGCCATCGCGGTGTTGCTCCTCCGCTCATAGGTTGTCATGTCCAAATGACCGTCCGGCCGGCTCAACTCAAAATCGGACTCCCACCACCAAGTGCTCCAGCTGACGCGCTTGTGGGCAGTCTCAAGGCTGCGTTGCAGGGCCTCGAAAAAGGGTGCGCCGCCAATGAAGAAACGCAGTTCATTAAAAGAGGGGGGGGGAGCGGTCGCGGCGAACCACGCATGGTCTAGGCCAATGAAGACTGTGGTGAATGGGCAATTATGCCCATCTACAATACGGTGGTCCGAAAAGGTGGTCGCCCGGGCTCTTCCGGTTGGTGTGGACCACTCCCAGTGGCCGCCGTCGTCATCTTGGGTGAAGACCAGTTGAAGCGTTGTGTCCAGGTGGTCTGCTGCGCTTAGAGCGAGATTAAAGACCGTGGCGTCAGCATCTGTGCCAAGCCAGATACTCGCCGGGGCCAAAGCCTCCGTGGGGGCCATGACCGTGCCATCGTGAATGATGCTCGCCGAGGCCAGATCTTGGCCCCAGATATCCAAGGGTACAAGCTCGAGAATGTGGTCGACGGCACACGAGTCAGGGGGCGAAGTTGGGCTTGCTCCCTCCTCACCTGTGTCGGCGGCACCACCCAATAGCGAGGTCAGGTTGCTGAGTTCCCCCTCCATCGGAGCACAAGCTGCCATCAATAAGACTGGCAGCAGGCCTTTCATCGGAAGCCGTCGGCGATGATCTCAAGCCGGTAGGGCGAGGTACATCCTTGACCTTCATTGCTGTAGACGACGGCCTCATAATACCCAGTGTTGTCACCGGTCAGCATGCCGCCAAAGTCCAAGACCTCGTCCTCTCCCAATCCTGCATCGTTTTCCTCGGCGACAAGGCCATGGAAGGTCCCCTCGCTGTCTTCTACCCAGTACAGCTCGAGACCGTAGTCCGCATCATCAGGCACGCCGTATAGCCACAGCTCAATGTCGAACCAGTCGAACCACCCATCTTCGAGATAAAAGCGGTAGATGTCCACATCGGAAGCGGGGGAAATATATCCCTCAATGACGATGGTGCCTTCGGTCAAGTCACCCACATCGGCGGCGGTGACGTCGTTTGGCTCGAAGTCGTCGCCATTAAAGTCTTCGTCGATGCGGCCGTCACAGTTGTTGTCAATCCCGTCGCATTCGTCCCGGGCTACGTCGGGGTGGATGGCGTCGTTGGTGTCATCGCAGTCGCCCTCCGACACGGTAAAACCGTCGTTGTCATAATCGTTGTCGGCATCAGCATCAGCATCAGCATCAGCATCGGCGTCAGCATCGG
>DBIS01000038.1:0-7402 GCA_002296975.1 Deltaproteobacteria bacterium UBA796
GGCACCTCGCTCCCAACTCGCGCTGGGGTGATCTCCTTGGGGCGGTGGGATTTGTAAGTGCCCTAATTTGGTTCCGAAGACGATGGGTTTGAATGGGTCACGGGGCATTTGGGCCTTTCGTGGTTATGGTGCCCACATGCGTATCACTGGCGGCAGCATGAGAGGGCGAATCCTGGCTTCTAAAGTCACCGATGGGGTGCGCCCCACGACATCAAGGGTGCGAGAGGCGATGTTCTCCATGGTTGGGCAGGACTTGTCCGGTGTGACCCTGTTGGACGCTTTCGGGGGTACGGGATTGCTCAGCTTTGAGGCATTAAGCCGAGGGGCTACGGTCACCACAGTTGAAAGAAACGGTCGTGCTGCGCGGGGGATCCAAGCCAACGCGGCGGAGCTCTGCGTGCGTTTGGACTTGCGAACAAGCGATGCGCGCAGCGTGCTTGGGACCGGCACATGGGATGTGGTCATCCTCGACCCGCCCTATGCCGATGACCCGGTCAGTTGGGTCGCTGAGGCGGCCAGCGCTGTGGGCGAGATATTGGTGATCGAACACAATACCGGTGCTGAGATGCCCGCGAGGGTGGGAGGCTTAAGCCTCGAGAAAACCCGTAAATATGGGGATTGCTCCCTATCGGTTTTTCGGCGAGGGTCGGCAGCCAGTCTCGAGGAAGCAGCGGTAATCGCTTAATATCTCCCCGTGGTCAAAGACGAGATTTTCTGGAAGTTGGTCGAGTGTAAACAGCTTTGCTTCTTCGGCGTCGTCCATGCCAATGGGTTGCCCGACTGCGGTGGCTGTGAACACTGTGGAGATGGTATGTTGGCGGGGGTCGCGGCGGGGGTTTGAATAGACGTAAAAGAGCGACTCCAACGCCACCGTGAGCCCGGTCTCCTCGAGCGCCTCCCGCCGTGCGGCTGCTTCACATGCTTCCCCCTCGTCTTGAAAGCCGCCAGGCAGTGCCCAGCCGTGCGGTGGATTACGCCGCTTGATCAAGACCACGGCTTTGCCGATGCGGATAATGATGTCCACGGTGGGGATAGGGTTTTTGAACTGCCTCGCCATGGAGCCTCACCGTGCGCTTGCTGGCGACTTGTGCCAACCTTAGGCTCTAATCATAAGTCAGGAGCTTGGGATGCGGGTGGTGATCGGTCAAGGTGCGGATGGTTTGAGAGCGGCGGCGGCGCTGGCCTCTACCGGACAAGCTGTGCTTTTGTTGCAGCAGGCCTCGTCCGCTCATGGGCTTGAAAGCCCCGATTTGCCCGAAGGTACCGGCCAGATGAGGATTTCTGCTGGCGCCCGCGCTCAGGTCGAGACGGTTTTAGGGCCAGTTGTTGACGCGCCTTCGGTGAGTCGAGCGGTGGTGAGTAGTGGTGATGTCGTGCCCTTGCCGATGTCGCACGTTGACGCAATAAAACTTCTTCAGGCCGAACAACGTTTTGATGTCGGCAGGTCTTTTTTGGAGCGGCGGCTTCGGAATAGTCTGATTCCGTTCACTGGAGAGGGTACCGAGGAGCGGACATATCGCCAGTGGGTGGAGCGTCGTATGGGCGGTGGTGCCTACCGTCATGTGTATGCAGACTATGCGCGAAGGCGTTGGAGTTTGGCGGGAGATGCGCTCTCTGTCGCAGTGGCGCGTGCCCATCACAACCCACATGACGAGGGCGATGTCACCGTGGTGGGGGGTGGTCCAGCAGCCGGTTTACTCGCTGCAGTTGCTGTTATCGAGGCCAACGGGGGTGAAATTCGGTGCGATGTCGCCGTGTCATCTCTCAAAGTCGTCGACGGGCGGGTGTCTGCTGTGGTGGTAGGGCGGAAGAAAATCCCGGTAGATGGCGAGATTTGGGTCGCGTGCCCTCACGGTGTGGTCGCTGGCTGGCTCGGTGAAGCCTTGAGTTCTTCAGCGCATGTCGATGCGAAAGCCCTGAAGGTTTGGGACAGGGTTCAGGTGGCTTTTGAGTCCGGCACGGCCTTGGCTGCTGATGAGTTGCATATCTTGAGCAGTCCCAACGCGGTGTGGCGGGTGACCCAAGCCTATGGGGCTGGCCTTACCGTGGTTTTTCATCTCAACCTCGCCCCAGGCGATCCAGGTCCAACACCCTCGGCGCTGCTGGCCCAGGCCGATGCAATGGGGGTCACTGGTTTAAAGCCGAACACCGCACGTGTGGAGCGTTTGAAGGGTTGGGTGCCGCTGCGTGCGCCAATGCTTCAGCCACGACTGCGGCGCTTGGGGATCGTCTTTGATCAGCTTGGGATCGTTTCTGTCGGGCCTCGGGGGACTTTTTCGAGCATCGATGCTGGTGAAGGCTTGGTCTTGGCGCTTCGCTTCGCCGGACAGGAGCCGCCTCAACAGCGAGAAGGCTTGCGCGAACTTGTGGACCCGCCGGTCAAAGACGACGACTTGAATGCATCATTTCGCGACTTTTTGTGGAGATAGTGCGTCGCGTTTCTTTTTGAGCGCACACTTTTTTCCGCCTTCGTGCCAGCGTTGGGCCTCACATTTGAGGGCCCCAAGATCAATATGATCCTTTTTGGCGTTCAGTCGGACCTGGCCAACCAGGCCGCAGCTGTTGTTTCCCGAAAGGTGTAGGGCCCAAGTGGCTTTGTCGCCAATGGTCTCCAAGGTGCGAACAGCTTGAGGGTCGTCGGTGGGTGGAATCGTGAGGGGATCGCCCAAGCAGCTGCGGAGCACGCCGGTGATCGACATCCATCTGGCAGGCCATGGCTCTCGTTCATCCTCAAAAAACAATGTACGTTCCAGCAATAGGGTGTCCATCTGGCTGCCGTCTTCTGCGCGCCATCGCTCGGCAGCACATGGGCGACGATCTTTGCACCGGCTGACCATTCTTTTCCCTCCCTCAAATGGTGGAGGAGATGGCCAGGTGCTCAGGCTGGGGGTCACCCGGCCCACCAATTCCCAATATTGGACCACCGGCGTATCTGCTGACGGTGTCTCGGTGACTTGGGGCGGGTCGTTGCAGCCGAAAATGGCCAGGCTCAGGATTAAAAACAAGCTCTACCTCGCAAGGAACTATTTCAGGTTGACGCAGCTTTGAATCTCAAAGTCGCCGCTCAAATTTCCAGGCTCTCCAAAGTCCACATCGAGCTCGCCCACAAGCCAGTCCCCATCTATTTCGACGTCAACATGGCCGCTGTTCGCCCGGCTGAAGCTGGCATCGCCTTGGGTGGCGTCCAAAAACCAGGCATTGGTTGGTGGGCCGTTTGGAACGATGCCGCTTTGTCCTTCAACCACCTCTGAGCTGCTAAAGCTAATCTGCAATGCTGCGAAGCTGTTGGTGCTTTTGAGTAGCACCTGATCCGAGGAGCCGTAGCTGCTTTTGACCCAGCTGAAATCCTGACACTCCATCTCTGAATCGGTGAAGACGATGTGGGCGCCGCCCCAAAAGGCGTTTCCGTTCACCTTGCTTCCGTTCACGGCGCCATCCAAGCTGACAAAGCCATTGCTGCAGGCTGAGGTGGTGAGTGCGATGACGATAGACACGAATTTAGTTGTAGTGCGCATGGTGTCCTCCTATACCCTTGATATCGTCGGTAGCTTAGGCTCACCACCGGAGGATGCGATGTGTGATCGACTCTTCGATGCCGCTGTGAACGGAGACCGCCGTGCACTGGCCCGTGCAATCTCTCGTATAGACGATGCGGCTGAAGGTGTTTTGGCCGCTGTGGCAGCCTTGAAGCCCAGGCGAAGGCAGGGGCCGGGCGCACCGTTTGTGTTGGGCATTACCGGTCCACCTGGGGCAGGAAAGAGCACATTTACCAGTCGTGTGGTGACCATGGCTCGCGCGGCAGGAGAGACGGTTGCAGTGGTTGCAGTCGACCCCTCCAGTCCTTTTTCGGGTGGGGCGATCCTCGGCGATCGCTTGCGCATGGAGCGGCATGCGGGGGATTCCGGTGTATTTATTCGGTCCTTGTCCAGCCGCGGGCACCTGGGTGGATTGTCCAGGGCCACCACTCAGGTTGTCGATTTACTCGATGCTGCTGGCTTTGATGTGATTATCGTCGAGACGGTTGGGGTGGGTCAGTCGGAGATGGCGGTGATGGGCGTAGCCGATACGGTGTTGGTGATTTTGACCCCAGAGAGTGGAGACGTTGTACAAACCATGAAGGCTGGCCTGCTCGAGGTGGCTGATGTTTTCGCCGTCAACAAAGCAGACCGGGTTGGCGCTGAGGGCCTGTGTCGAAATTTGGAAATGATGGTGCATATGGGCGCACCGCCGGCTGGAGAGGATGTCCATTGGACAATCCCGGTGCACGGTTGCATCGCGACCGACGGCCAAGGCGTCGATGCTGTGCTGGACGCCACGCGGGCTCATTTGGCCTGGTGTCAGGCCGAGGGACGGGCCCGGTGGGAAAAGCGACGGGGCTTGGGGCGGATTCGAAGCTTTTTGGATATTGTATCTTCAGATGCCCGAATGGCTGCCCGTCGGGCCCTTGAAGAAAATGGTTTGGGTGAGGCGATCGCAGCGGGTGATATTAACCCATATTCCGCTGCAAAGGCGTGGTCTCGATGAGCGCTGGCTCGGGCTTGGCTGAGCTTCCTCGTGGTCGAGGCCGTGTCCATCTTCGGCGAGAGGGCGCGCTTTGTGAGGTGGTTCTCGACAACCCTGGCGCCCGCAATGCGATGAGTATTGGCATGATGGTGGACTTTATCGCCATTGTGGAGTCCCTCTCGGATGACCCGCCTTTGGCCTTGCTTATTTACGGTGCTGGCACAGAAGGGTTTTGTGCCGGCGGCGATCTTCAGGACGTTCGCGCGCATCTGATGAACGCTGCTTCTGGTCGTGAGATGTGTGCCGGCATGGGGCGCGCGATGGATCTGTTGGGTGGCTTGAGTACGGTGATTGTGTGTGCTGTGGAGGGTGCGGCCTTGGGTGGTGGTGCCGAGTTGACACAGCTTGCACGCTGGGTCGTCATTGGTGATACCGCCAAGATTGGTTTTGTTCATGCGCGCTTGGGTGTGTCGCCGGGTTGGGGTGGCGGCCGGCTGCTGCTTGCCCGCGTTGGGGTTCGCGGCGCTACGGAGGTCCTTTTACATGCGAGGGCTTACGCTGGTGAGGATGCGCTTCGTGTGGGGCTGGCTGATCAAGTCGCGACCGATGGTGATGTCGTCAACGCTGCTCGGGGGTGGATTGCTGAAGTCATGAAGCACCCCGAGGCGTCCATACGGGGGGCGCTATCGTTGCTAAACGAGGCCCGGAGTTCTGCTTCGACCAGTCTTTCGCAGACTGAGGCTCAGATTTTTGAGCGTCTGTGGGCAGGCCCGGCCCATCGCACGGCCTTGTCTAAGCTAAAGGCGGGAGGATGATCTTTCTCTTTGCTTTGCTTGCTTGCAGTCCAAAGCACGCCCCTGTTGGTGTGGCCGAGGGTGTGGCCCCTGGTATCGTTGTGGCGTCTCGCCCTTCAGGTGTGGTTTACGAAGGGGTGTTCACCGATGAAATGCACGCTTTTTCTTTGCCTGTGGCGGAGGGCTGGGTAGCTGTGCCAGGGCCCGAGGTCGGGCTTATGCGGGTAAGGCTAAACCATGTGGCTACCGGCACCCGGGTAGAGGTTTGGGCGTTCAAGGGTGGCAGGCTCGAGCCCCATCAGCGAGAGGGTTGCACTTGGGGATTTCAAGCCAAGGGTCGGTCGCTTTTTGTGCCTTCAGAGACTTTGGTCGCGACCTGCGTGCCTGACGACCCGCTTGGACGGCGGGTGTATGGCACGATTTTTCAGCGCTCGAGTACTACTTTTCAAATTGAAGTAGAGCCTCCTAATGACGCGCTGTTGGAGGGACACCGCCTTGCTGAAGCCTTGTTGTCAGGCATGTCTTGGTGATCAGCTTCTGCGTCTAAAGGCGGCGAGAAAACATGGGAAGCTCAACCAAAGCCATCGGCGTTGGTTTCGTGGACCGGTGGTGCAGCCGCCGTCGCAACTGCTCCCCCCAGCGTCCGCGCAGCCGCCGCCGTCTCCGCCGCTGCTTGTACCGTCCGCGCCAGCGCAGCCGCCGCTTTCGCCTTCAGCGCAGCCGATGGAGTCATAACTGACCTCGCCGAGCCAAATATAGGCCCCGAGCCAGTCGTTTTCAAGTCCATCGGGGGTCAGGAGTATATCGGTGATGCCCATGCCTGCGAAACCCGGAATCGCGACGCTGATGTCGGCCAGCATGTCGCCAACAAGTCCGCTCACAAGCCCATTGAACACGCTGCCGAAGCTCTCCTCGATGGTGGAGGTGGCGTCGGGGGAAAAGTCATTAGAGACCACGCTGCTGCTTATGGCGTCGGGGCCCAAGTCGATCGCGATACCGAGATCGCCGGTGCTGCCGTCAAAGTTAAGGTCGACGCCGGCGTCCACCGAGATGTCCATACCGAGCACCCTTGCTTTGCGGTGGTCGAGTTCGGCCATAAAGTTGAGTCCGAGCTCGTCGACCAGAACGTTAATGTCGTTACCGCCATCAAACTCGAGGGTGGGTGGGCGTTTGGGTTGGGTCACGATGACCATCGGCTTGGCCACAGGGAACAGTTCCTTGAAGGCATCTCCTGCGAGCAATCCCAAGATGGCGGTGTCGATTGGGAACCCGAGGTCATCATCGACGGTGAAGCATAAGAGCCCCGCCCTCCAGGTGGTGTACAGCAACTGGTTGCCAAACTCGTCTGCCATGAGCAGACCGGCCGCATAGTTTGCGTCGATGCCAGTTGTGGTGTGACCGAGCGGGGGTGGGGAGCTGTGTGTGGCCTCAAACGTACCGTCGTCCCATTGTGCGATACAGTCGTTGGCCTCGGGGGTGCTGGTCATCGCGTCCATGGACAAGCGCATGCCTTCTGAGGTGATCGCGATGTCTCCGGGAGCGATAGCGACCAGCAGGGTAGTGCCCAAAAGATCGATTTCTTGCGCGATGGTTGCGGCTAAAAAGGCTTCCTCAATGGTGCTTTCCAGTTCGGGCAGCAGGTCGGCGACCGCAAGGTCAATGGCGCCCCCAATAGCAGGGCGAAGCAAGTCCATAAAGTCCAGGCCGATCAAGCCGATGATGTCGAGAATCGTGCCCATCACGCAGCCCTCAACGCTGATGTCGTCGGCTGACAGGTCAAAATCCAAGCTGAGTGGGCCCACCGTGGCGTCCAAATATGCATTGCCCTCGGCGTCGTCTAGAATCTCCAGCGCAATGGTGGTGTCGACTTGGACCTCAAAAGGGTCGATCCAAGCATCACAGTCGTCGCCGATGCATTCGGCCTCGAAATACATATAGAAAGGGTCCACGACGTCATTGATGCTGATGTCGAGGCTGATCTGGACATCGAGGTAGCCGGCGCTCGGGGTGATGGTCATGTCAGTAAATTCGATGCCAATGAGTAAACCAGAGATCTCGTATTCGTACCCACCAAGCCAGCACTGGTCGATCAACCCGCCGTACCC
>DBIS01000038.1:7725-8113 GCA_002296975.1 Deltaproteobacteria bacterium UBA796
CCACCCCGCCGTACCCGTCAGAGATGGCGTCAACGGGCAACGTCGTGGCTGGCATTTCGGGCACAAGCACCCCCAACACCTCAAATCCAGACGGTGTGATGTCAACGTGTATGGCGCCTTCGATTGTGTCCTCGCCGGAATAAACAGCGGCGTTGAGGGCGAAGGACATCGCGATAATCAAGGTTGAAATCACACAGACCTCATCATGGGGTGCAAAGGTTAAGATATCGGAAAATTTAGGCCCATGCCATTGGATGAAACTGTCTCAACATACCTTTGACACTGTGGGCTTGGTGGAGTACATAGCCAGCCCGCTACGGAGCGAATTTACGTTCACCGGGGCACGATAGTTTGAAAGCGTGTATCAAAACGGCCAGATAGCTCAGTC
>DBIS01000038.1:8478-16187 GCA_002296975.1 Deltaproteobacteria bacterium UBA796
GTGTCGGCGGTTCGATTCCGTCTCTGGCCACCTTTTTTGTTGTGATTGCCATGTGCGTTGGGTGTAGCGCTGACCCGTGCGCTGTTTTGTGCAAGGAGACCGCGGTCGCCCTGGATACGTGCATGGATGAATGGTCCATTACTTGGGAGCATTTAGATGCGGCGGACGCTCGAGATTTTCGAGACCGGTGCACGAATCGCTGGGGTGGGGTGCGCTCGAAACTGGTCGCTCGAGAAATCGAGGACGCTCGGGATCAATGTGATGAAGGGCGGGACGCGCTGAAGTCAGCCGTTTCCGATCAAGAGAGCTGCGATTTACTGCGGGTTTTATACCTGGAGTGATCACCCATAGACGATGTCCTTGATGGCGATCCCAAATTTTTGAATTCGGTAATTGAGGTTGGCTCTGGACACCCCAAGGCGTCTCGCTGCCCGGGCTTGGACGCCGTTCTCCGCACGCAGGGCAGCGATAACCATTTCTCGTTCTTTGGCCCTGAGTACCGTCGTGATGCTCTCGCCTTCACCGAGCGTCTCGTCCGCTGTATTTGCGTGGGTGCCCGAGGTTGTATGAATCGGTTCGGGGAGATCAAATGCAGTGATCGTGGGTTTTTTTGAAAGGATGACCGCGCGCTCGACCGTGTGTTCAAGCTCTCTGACGTTGCCTGGCCAAGCGTGCTGAACGAGTGTATTCATCGCTCCAGCGGAGATTGCGCTCACTGTCTTTTTGTGTCGCGCTGCAAATTTAAGGAGGAAATGTTCAACCAGTAGCGGGATGTCCTCCCGCCGTTCGGCAAGGGCTGGTAGGGAGATTTCGAACACATTGAGGCGGTAGTAAAGGTCTTCTCTAAAGCGGCCATCGGCGACCTCTTGGCGTAACTTCCGGTTTGTTGCCGCAACGATGCGGACGTCCGCATGAATGGTGGCTGTCCCGCCCACCCGCTGAAAGTCCCCCGACTCCAGTACCCGGAGCAATTTGACTTGTGTCTCAAGGGGCAATTCGCCCACTTCATCCAACAGGAGGGTTCCGCCGTCGGCTTGTTCAAACTTCCCCTTATGTTGGCGGACCGCGCCGGTGAATGCGCCGCGTTCGTGTCCAAACAGCTCGCTCTCCAGTAGACCAGAGGGCAGGGCGCCACAGTTGATTTGAACCAATGGCCCCTGGCGGCGATCGCTTTGAAAGTGAAGTGCGTTGCCGATGAGTTCCTTGCCGGTGCCGGTTGGGCCTGTGAGCAGCACATACGCATCTGAATTCGCGACGGCGTTGACCTTGTCGAATACCGCGAGCATGGCGGGCGTGTTCCCGATGATATTGTCAAAGCCGAAACGTTCGGTCACCGCTGCCTGAAGTTGTGCCACTTGGGTGTGCAGTGCGTGCTCTCTTAAAGCGCGGCTCAAAATTGCGAGAATCTCCGCCTTGGCGATGGGCTTAATGACAAAGTCGTGCGCCCCAAGTCGCATGGCTTCGACCGCGCGTTCTACCGTGCCATGTCCAGTCATCATGATCACTTGTGTCCGTGGCCAGCAGCGTCGGATTTCAGCCAAAAGGCCCATGCCGCCTATGCCAGGCATCATCAAGTCTGTGAGCACAACTTCGACGGCTTGTGAGCGAAGGACCGCCAAGGCCTGCTCGCCGGTGTCTGCCAAAGCCACGGTGTGTCCGGCTTTACTCAGGTTCACATCGAGGGCGACCCGCACGGCCCGCTCGTCGTCGACCACGAGAATATTGGCCACTGACTCAGTGGACCTCAATGGTGTACGGCATGATGGTCCAGGCCTTTTCGTCGCCCATCGCTTGGAGTTGACGGAGCATTTTAATCTCGGTCATGACCTCCATTTTTGGTCCGCCGCCGAGTATGGATCGCTGGAACATTTGTACGCTCATCTGTTGAAGCGCCTCCTCTGGTCCCAGGCGGTCGCCGAACGTGATTAGCTTAACAGACGCATTTTCGTCGATTCCAGCCTTTCTTTTTGCCCGTTCAACGGCCTGGTAGAAGCCGCCGATATCGTCGACCAAATTGACCTGTTTTGCTCGTGTTCCCGACCAGACACGGCCACCTGCCACCTTGATTACATCATCGATGTTCATGTTCCGGCCTTGGGCGACCTTCGAGGTGAACTGTGCGTAGGTGTCCCCAACGAGTTTGTCGAAGGCGGCAAACTCGTGTTCATCGAATGGCTTGGATGTGGAGAACATGGCGGCATTTCGGCCCCGAATATAGGTCTCGTAGTTGATGCCAACCTTGTCGTACAATTTGGACAGGCTGAACTTTCCTGCCAAGACGCCGATGCTCCCGGTCACGGTGCTGTGTTGTGCGAAGATCGCGTCGGCGGCAGCTGCGATGTAGTAGCCGCCAGAAGCTGCGACGCCGCCCATCGAGACGATGACTGGTTTGCCTGCGCGTTTGGCTTCCATCACTGCGCGCCAGATTTCATCTGAGGCGAGAGCACTGCCGCCGGGGCTGTCTACCCGAAGCACGATGGCTTTTACGCTGGGGAGGTTCATGGCTTCTTGCAGGTGGTCGCGAACGGTGTCGGAACCTGCAGTGCGTCCGCCGCCGAACATGCCGGGTTTTTGGCTATCACCCGAGGAGATGGCTCCTTCGACGAAGATTACCGCCACCTCATTGGCGCTTCTCCACCCTGTGTGGGTGTCCATTTCTCTGTAGTGGTCCGCAAAGCGTGAGGCTTTTCCAGCTTTGGATTGGACCTCCTTTCGGAGGGCGTCTGGGTAGACAACGCCATCGATCAGGCCGTGCGCAATCGCCTCGTCGGGGGTGAAAGGCCCCTGATCGATAAGGGCCCGAATCTCGGCGATGGTCTTCTTTCTGCCGTCTGCTATCCGTGCGACCAAGCGCCCAGACATATCGTCTAACAGGGCGTTAATTTGCTCCTGTTGGGCGACTGACCCATGGGTGTTGGTCATGGGTTCAATGGCTGATTTGTATGCCGAGCGTCGTGCGAACTGGGGCTGCACCCCGAGCATGTCGAGGGTTTCTCGGAAATACATCAACTCGGCAGAAAGGCCAACGAGCATCAGCTGCTGAGCTGGATTCATGTAGATGTGGTCTGCGCCGCTGGCGAGCATGTATCCAGCGTTGCCGACTTCTTGGTCGAGGTATGCAAAGACCTGCTTGCCGTTGGCGCGGGCCAGGTCGAAGATGCTGAGCATTTCTTCAACTTGGGCAAAACTGAACGGCGCCCAGTCGACCTCGATCAGCATGGCGTTGGTGTTCTTCTCGGTGGCTGCTGCGTGGAGCCGTCCGAGCATGTGGAGGTAGCTTTCACCTTCATCGAAGAAAAACGAATGCACGGGCTGGTAGGGGAAGCGTTGGTCGAGAACGATGTGAGGGATTTTGCGCCTGCTGGGCACCAATGGGACCGCGTCTGGCTCGGCGATAAATCCGACCATTGTGTAGGGCGTGAGGCCATTCGTGAAATTTTGGGTCGTGTGTGCGAGGACGGCGCCGTTTCCGAAGCCAACCTCGAGCCCGACGCCGAAGTTGCCGAGCTGGTCGGCTGACATGCGAATGGTCAAGCCGTCGGCGGGCTTAAGTTTGATTGTCGCCTCAGCGTAGCCGGGGACCGGGGCCTCGATGCTTGTGAATCGGGTGTAGGCACCGCCAAGCTCAATTAAATCATCTGCTGGGCGGAAGGTCGTTCCTACGGCGAGGCGTTCCTTAATGCCGGTGTGTCGTCCACTCAGGCCCATATTGTAGCCGACCAGAGACATCCCCCACCATGACAAAGGGCGCCATCCAGAGCCGACATCTACCGTCACGAAGTTGTTCCCAGGTCCTTTCGGGATTTGCCAGCCCAGTTGGATGCCGCTGGAGAATTCGCTGCTAAGTGGGATGGCCAGATTGCTGGAGATGGTGCTCCACGTTGGGCGTCCGGGTAGGGATTGCTGTGTGAAGCCCATCCCAAAGGGTCCCGAGCTCGCCGCAAATGCGTAGTGTGAGGGACTCTCCCCTTCACCGAGTCCTTGACCGTATAAAAAAGCGAAGGAGGGGTCTGGGTCGAACCCGAGGTTGGCGGGGTTGCGCCAAAGGCTCAACGCACCTGCATCCTCAAGGGAAATCGACGGGAGTGGCGGCCGCTCAGGGCCTGGCTCCGCAGCGGTTGCGGTTGGTGAGGTGAGTGCAACCGCACCCCAAAACAATGTCAAACCCAGCATCCGTGCTCCTGAAAGGACCCTACCTTTGTGCCACAGGTGGCGGCGCGCCACCACAGCTTCAACCCTGCCAGTGGCAAGGGTTGTCTTGGAAATCGCATGAAGGCCTTCTTTCATCATATCGAAAATACTACTTTTTTTGTGTACTCATTGCATTCACTAATGATAGTCTCACGGTGCAGAATGGTTTTGCCTGCCCCCTCCGCTTCTCGCCTGTTTCTCGGGCACATCTCTCGTCCCTCGATCTTTACGGCCTTGCAAAATGACGCGCTTTGTCTCTTCTTCTCTCTTCGGCCTATTTGTCTGTTTCAATAGTTTGGCTCTCGCAGAGGACCAAGAGACCGCTTCTTATAGTCTGGATGGAGCCCTGGCTCAATTGATGTCGGACCCCGCGTTGAAGCGGACCGATTTTGGCGTGCAGGTTGTGAATGTTCATACGGGGGAAGAGGTGTTTGCGCAAAACGCGGACCTGGCTTTGGTGCCGGCGAGTGTGATGAAGGTGCTGACCACGGCGGTCGCGCTCCGTGAACTGGGGTCAGGCTACAAATTTGCGACCTACATTTCAACGGATGGGACCATCGACGGCGAAGGCGTGCTCCACGGCGACCTCTATTTACAGGGGTTTGGAGACCCAACATTGGTCACAGAGGATCTTTGGCGACTCGTTTTCGATTTGTGGCTGGCTGGCGTTCGGAAAATCGATGGTGATGTGATTTATGACAACAGCCACTTTGATGATGAGCGGCTGATTGAAGGTTGGCGTAAAGAGGTCGACCTGGCGAATGGGCCATCGTATTTTGCGCCGATCGGCGCCTTGAGTGTGAACTTTAATACCGCCTGCTTGGTGGTCGGGGCGGGCGCTGTTTCAGGCGCTGATGCGCGGGTGATTCTAGAGGCGCCTAGTGCTGGCATTCGCCTGATCAATAAAGTGAAAACGGGGTCGAGCCGTTCCCGTTCACGTTTGTCGGTGACCCGAACGGTCAAGAGTCGAAATCGGCTCGATTTTAAGGTCTCTGGTTCGGTGCCAGCTGGGAGCGCGCCCAGTCGAATTTACCGCACCATCGTCGATCCCTTAGGCCAGTTTATGGCGGTTTTTGGTGGGCACCTTGACGATAGAGGTATCTCCATCGCAGGAGAGCATCGTTTGGGTGAAGTCGATGAGGGGATAAAGTTGCTTACCCGTCGAGAGTCGGCAAGCTTGCCCTCTATCTTGGGTAGAATGAACAAACAGTCCAGTAATTTTGTGGCTGAACACGTGTTGAAAGCGGTTGGTGCTGAAGTCCATGGCGAGCCAGGAACCACCCAAAAAGGCCTTCGGGTGATCTCCGAGTATTTGGAGAGTCTTGGGGCCGAACCTCAAGAGTTTTCTCTGGTAAACGGCTCTGGCCTTTCTCGTGACATCGCTCTGCGGCCAAGCCACATCAACGCGGTCATGATCGATATGGCGACCGACCGGGTCCTTGGGCCGGAATTCGTTGCCAGCTTGGCCATTGGGGGCGTAGACGGCACCCTATGGACTCGGTTTCGTGGTGAAGGTTTGGAGGGGCGAGTGCGAGGAAAGACGGGGAGCCTAAATCATGTCCATGCTTTGACTGCCTACGTGGATGGGGGAGACGGTGAATTGTACGCCTTTACATTTTTGGTGAACGACATTCCGGGGAATAGTCGAGGCGTCCGAAGTCTTCATACGCGCTTTGGTCAGGCCATTTTGGACCTTTGATAGCGTGACCGCTCAGGTGATGACTCAAAAAATCCGATCGTGTGTCAGGGCGGTGAGCGACCGACAGTTGGAGGTGCGCAGTGGGGCGTGAAATCAATGTAAAACACAAGCCTGTGGACCGTTTGGCCATGTGTCTGCAAAGCGGTGCCGTCTATGGGTTTGGGCCTCGCAGGGCCGGTGTTCAGGCTCGATGCCTGGTCTCGCCGCCATTTTTAGGGGCGCAAAGGTTGGACGGGTACGGTAGGGTAGTCATCACGCTGAGGAGAAGCCCTTGAAAATGACTGCTGCTATCGCTGTGTTGTGGGCTTCGCTGTGCTGTGGAGATGCCCTCGCTGAAGGCTCTGTGGCATCAGTGTCCGATGCAGTTTCAGAGGGCGCAGTCACATTCGACCGTGAGTTGTTGACCATCGAAGAGCAAGTCAACACCTTGAAAGAGCGCGTGTTTCGTTCCAAGGCCACATTGCAGCTACTCAAGGAAATAGTGGTGCAAGGTAGCTCTTCTGGTTCTCGGGGTTCGTTGACCCACATCAATAAATTGGGTCGGAGCTACACCATTGAGTCCATCTCTTATTATTTAGACGGCCAAGGCAAGTTTTCGCGGGTTGACACCGTGGGCGGCTTGGATGACCAAAAGGAGATTCGAATTTTCGAGGGACCGATCCCCCCCGGCAATCACAATGTGAGTGTTCACATCAAGCTTCGCGGAAGTGGGTTCGGTATCTTTAGTTACGTCAACAACTATGTGTTCAATGTCCAGGCATCGACTGCGTTTGTAGCAGAGGATGGAAAAAGTTGTAAGGTTCGCGCAGTTATCAATGAGCGCGGCGGGATTAGCCGGTCCTTTACGGAGCGCCCGAGTGTGGTCTTTGAGACGCGATGTATTCGTTTGGCAGAAGACGGGGAGTGACTGAGCGTTGACTTTCTCAAACGCAGTCCGTGTGCTGGTATTGACCTCTCTCAGTTTGGGTGGAGGCCAAGTGCTCGCAGCTTCTGGCGCCGAGCTTCGGTTGGAGGCGCTTTCTCGTTCGGTTGACTCGGTTGAGCAAAGGCTGGAAAATCTAGAGAGAGAATATGGTCACCGGCGGGGTCTGATAGGCGCCCATGCGGCGGATGTGCGTTTCGAAAATGCTGTATTCAATTATCTCGTCGGAAATTATGGAAAGGCAGCCACTCAGTTTTACACCCTCGTCGCGTCAGAAGCGTTGCTCGACCAGGCAGTCGGTGCAGACGCGGAGTGGTATTTGGCCGAGAGTCTTATGGAGGACCGTCATCGTGTCACGGCTATCGAGGCCTATCAGCGGGTGATAGATAAGGGCGCAGTCCATCCTTTTTTCGCAGATTCTGTACGGCGGCAGCTTGAGGCTTACGGATACCTCAAGGACTCTGAAGGCTTTTATCGGGTTTACAACCGTTATATTGTGACGGGTGTGGTGCCGACTACCAATAAAGTTCGCTACTCCATGGGGAAGAGCTTTTACCACCAAGGAGACTGGGCTCGGGCCAAGTCATTATTTGCCGAAGTCTCGGGCGACAGTGACATGTACACCCGCGCACAGTATTTCATGGGCGCCATTTTGGTCGCAGAGGGCCAATTAGAGGGTGCTTTGCCGCATTTTGAGCGGGTTACCCAGTATATGCCGCCTGTTCAGGCTGATGGCTACCACGGTGTCGGCGGTATCCACGAGTTTGCGGCCAAGCGCGCAATGGAAAACCAGGTGCTCGACCTTGCCCGGCTGGCGATGGGCAGGATTTATTATGAGTTGGGCGACTATGGGCGCTCGCAAACGCAATACCGAGACATCGATCCAGAGTCAAATCA
>DBIS01000035.1 GCA_002296975.1 Deltaproteobacteria bacterium UBA796
CGACGACGACGACGACGACTTCGACGACGACCTCGATGATGATGATTTCGACGATGACGACTACATTGATGACGATGACGATGACGACGTGGTCGTCGAAATCGACGATTAAGCACCAGCTGGCATCAGAGCCACTTCAAAGAATAGAGGGTAGTTGTGGCTCGACGGGACTTATACGCCATCCTAGGGGTTTCGCGCAGCGCAGATGCCACGGCGGTCAAAAAAGCCTATCGAAACCTCGCACGCCGATACCATCCTGACCGCAATGCCGGTGACGAAAATGCTGCCGAACGCTTTCGAGAAATCGCCGAGGCCTACGAAACCCTGAGTGACACCGAAAAACGCGGACGGTACGACCGCTTGGGGCCACTGTATCGGCCCGATGGCCGCCCACCGTCACCGGACGAGGTCACCGATTGGGTCACAGACACCATCGGAAGTATCTTTCGAAAACGCAGGCCCGACCAAGGCGAAGACCTGCGCTACACGCTCAATATCGACCTCGAAGACGTCGCGAAGGGCGGTGAACGCACCATCGAGGTTCGCCGCCAATGTACATGTAAACGATGCGCCGGCTTTGGGGCTGAGCCATCCGGCGGCCAAAAAACCTGCACAAACTGCGATGGCTCGGGGCGGTCAGGTGGCCGGCGCTTGTTTCGAGGGCAGTGCCCACACTGCGACGGCACTGGCCAAGTCACCGTCAACAAGTGTACGGACTGCAAAGGCGCTGGCCGATCGGACCAAAACGAAACCCTCCGTGTTCGCATTCCAAAAGGTGTCGCGACCGGCCAAAAGCTGAAGCTCAAAGCCAAAGGGAATGACGCCCGAACACCCGGCCAGACGGGCGACCTATTTGTGATCATCAACGTCTCCGAACACCCTCTATTTCAGAGACGCGGCAGCGATTTGTTTTGCTCGGTCCCGATACGATTCTGCGATGCTGCACTCGGTGCCGCAGTGGACATCCCGACAATCGATGGAAAAACCAGCATCAAGGTACCTGCGGGAACAGACTCTGGCCGCACCTTACGCCTGGCCGGACGGGGACTGCCCACCATGGGGGCTGCTCGAGCGGGAGATCTTCATCTTTGCCTCGAGGTAGAGACGCCGACCAAGCTTTCGCCGGTCCAAACCAAGGCGCTGAAAACACTCACCAAGACCCTCGGTGATGAGGCTTATCCACGGCGAGCAGCCTTTGCAGAGGCTATGAGGAACCGCTCATGAAACGAAGCTTAATTATTCTTGCCCTCCTCTTGGGTTGTGCTGCCCGCAGCCAAACTTCGAACACCCAGCCCAATATCGTCATCCGTGCCTCGGTGATTGCCGCCGGTGACCGCATGGCCGCCATTCGCCTGCTCGAAGACGAACTCAACAGTGGTAGACATGACCCCGCCGTCGAGCCCTGGGCAATGCTATGGGCCGGTGAGCAGCGCAGACTCAGCAATGACTTGCCCCAAGCCCGAGCGTGGCTGGAACAGCTCGCCCAACGCTACCCGACCCACCTGCTGAAAGACCCCGCAATCCTGGGTATGGCCATGGTGGACGCCACACAGGCTCTATCGGGAAACACCTTGGCCACGCTCCAGCTGATGGGCGAAAGCAACGTGCCTCCGACCATGAACGCAGACCGCTTTCGAATCCTCGCTGAGGTGGGCGAAAAGGAGGGCACCCCCATGCCGAAAGTGCGGAGGTTGGCCCAAAAATCCATCGCCGCCGCCGCCAGCGACCCAGCAGTCTTGGCGCGTGTGAAAGCATCCTTGAGCCACCTGCTTGTGGACCCCCAAGTCACGCCAGCGATGGCCCAGCCCACAGGAACCGCGGAAGAAATTGCACTCGCACGGGCACGCAACGCCCTAAAGACCGGTGATTTCGAGGCAGCCGTGACCCAGGCCGCTGGCGCCGTCCAAACATGGCCAGCGAGTGCGCACTTGCTGGAGCTTGAGTACATCCAGCGAAGAGCCGCCAAAAACAACCCCACCGTCGCCGGAAAAGTCGGGGTCCTGCTCCCAGCTTCCGGCGATTACGGCCCTGCTGCTGCACAACTCCGACAGGTGGTCCAACTCGCTAATGTTGAGGCTGGCTCACCGATTGAACTGGTTTTCGGTGACACCCTGGGGACGACCGAAGGCACCGCTGCAGAGATTGAGCGCTTGGTGATCGACGAGGGCTGTGTCGCCATTTTAGGTCCACTGCTGAAACAAAATGGGGATGAGGCCGCACGGCGCGCTCAAGCCCTCCGGACCCCCCTGCTGACCTTCACCCAAGGTGGCGACCCAACCTCCGCAGGTTCGTTTGCCTTCCGTGGGTTCATGACTTTGAGCCACCAGGTCGAGGCTTTGCTCAACCATTCCTTTGAACAGGAAGGCCACCAGCGCTACGCGGTTTTGCACCCCGAAAATGGCTACGGCGAGCGGGCAGCCGACTTGTTTACGGCTTCGGTGACCAAGCGCGGAGGCACCATCACGCAGATCGTGAGCTACTCCACCGATACCACTGACTTTCGAGCGACCGCTCAAGAGATCACTGGGAAAAACATCGTCGGGAGAGAACAAGAACTTCAAGCCCTAAAAAGAGAGGCCAAGCGCCGTGATGAAGACCCCAAAAGGGTGATGCTGCCTCCGGTCTTTGAGTACGAAGCTATTTTTATCCCGGACAACCACCGGCGCTTAGTGCTGGTATCCAGTGCTTTGGCATACGAAGAGTTACCCGTTGGGTCCTTCAAACAGCACGAGGATGAGACGCCAGTCCAATTGCTCGGCCTGAATGCATGGAACAATCCACAGTTGGTCAGTCATGGCGGGCGATATGTTCAAAACAGCGCCTTTGTTGATGCATTTTGGGTGTACACAGATGACGACACCATCAAAGACTTCAACGCGGTCTTCGAAGGAACAGTCGAACGCTCTCCTCGGGTGATCGATGCCCTTACCTGGGATGCCACCCGGCTAATTACCGCCGCCGTACTCCAAGGGGGCGACGACCGTGAGGCCATCCGGTCTGCCATGAGCGAAGTGGAGATCGACGACCCAGTCGCCGGCGGGAAACGGCTCAACGAGGACCGAGAAGTCGACCGGCAGTTCCATGTGTTGACCATCGGCAAACAGGGCATCACGCTCTGGACACCACCGCCCCCAACTGAGGAAGAGCCCATCAACCCAGCACAATAGTGCTAAACTGAAGTTCTGGAGAAACAAAACCGTCCATGCCCGACGACCCCGACGAATCTTTCGTCATCGACACCCTGCTCGCTGCCCGGCCCCCCGATGCCGCACCCGTCATTCGTTCCGGTGTGGCCGGTATTCCCAGGTTTGCCCCCGGCGACGACGCAGCCATGGTTGGGCCGAGAACCGCAGTGACCGTGGATACGATGGTCGAGGGGATTCACTGGGATGGGCGCTCCACTCCGGAAGATATCGGTTGGAAGATCGTTGCGGTCAACGCCTCCGACATCAACGCCATGGGGGGCACGCCTACATGGGCTGTACTCGCCATCGCGTTGCCTTCACCTTTGGACCGGCCCTGGGTCAAGGCCTTTTCAAGAGGACTCGGCTTGGCCCTGGAGGCCTTCGGCATTTCGCTTGCTGGGGGCGATACCACCCGGTCGGTCAGCGGCCGCACCCTCAGCCTGACCTTGGCGGGTGAAGTTGAAAAGGCCGTGGGGCGACACCGCGCCAGGCCCGGACAAACCATCTGGGTATCTGGGCCCTTGGGTGGCGCGGCGGCTGGATTTTTGGACAAAACACCAATCCCCTCGGCGCTCTTGGCTCTTCGGCGCCCCCACCCACCGATGGGCCTCGGGAAAATGCTCGCGGCTTGTGGCCATGTCAGCGCGATGATGGACCTCTCGGATGGTCTGGCCAAAGATCTGCCCCGCTTGTGCAAGGCCAGTCAGGTGGGTGCATCGATTGACCCAACCGCGCTCCCGCCTCACCCAGCTGTACTTGGAAGGGCCGATGCGCTAGCGATGATGACCAGCTTTGGCGAGGAGTACGGCCTGTTGTTCACTGCCGACGCCAAGGCCGACAAAGAAATCATCTCAATTTGCACGGCATTCAATTGTCGCCCAAGCCCGATTGGTGTCACCGATAACAACACTGCCACTGGCGCACGCTTAAAAGGCACCCCATGGCCCCGCCCGCTGTTCTCTCATTTTGGTGACCCTTCATGATCCGCGGCCTACTTTTGCTCAGCCTCATCGGAACTGCAAGCGCTGCTGGGGGCTTGGTGAGCATTCCCGTCGATGCCGCCTTGCTGCCCACAGGAATATTATGCGCTGTGCTTTTGGTGGCCTCAGCCTTCTTCTCCAGCGCCGAGACAACCCTCTTTGCACTTCAACCCGTTGACCTCGAGGCGATGACTGGACGCGGCGAAAAGGAAATCCGGCGCCTGCTCGCAGAACCACGCCAAACCTTGGCGTCAATTTTGATTGGGAATGAGACGGTCAACATCGCGCTCTCCACCGTTTCAGCCGGTCTGCTATTGCGCCTGTTCCCAGATAAGCCTTGGCTCAACATCGTGATCGTTGCGCCGTTGCTGCTGGTCTTCGGTGAGGTTTTGCCCAAGACCTTCGCTTTTCGTTTTGCACCACGGCTCGCCCCTCATTCCGCCACCTTCTTGACCCTCTTCTCTCGCCTGGTCGGACCGATTCGTTTTGTGCTGAGCCGAGTCGCCGACGCAGCCTTGGTCCTCACCGGCGGATCGGCTGCCCCCCGCCAGGCCCAACTCCGAGAGGCCCACCTCCGAGCCATGATCGACCAAGGTCGTGAAGAGGGAAACATCTTAGCCACGGAGCAGGAGATCCTTCACCGGGTCTTCGAATTTGGTGGGCTCACCGTCGCAGAATTGATGACCCACAAACCCGAAGTGTTCAGCGTCAACCTGCTCACGCCATGGGACACACTGCTGGACAAGCTCCGTCAGGCCGGACATAGCCGTGTTCCCGTATGGCAAGGGAAACCCAACAACATCGTGGGCATCTTGGTGGTCAAACGCCTGCTTCCTTTGGTGGCCGCCCAAAGGCGAGGCACTAACCGACGCTCCCCCAGCCCCCGGAAAATTCACAAACTCCTTCACCCGCCACACTTTGTCCCCAGCACCAAGATGGCCGACGACCTCTTGGCTGAGTTTCAGGCCCGACGCTCACATATGGCGATCGTCGTCAACGAACATGGAAACGCGGTCGGGGTGGTGACCTTAGATGACTTGCTCGAGGAGCTGGTGGGTGAAATATTCGATGAAACCGACGCCGAAAACCCCGCTGTCACACCACTGCAGCCCCAAAAATGGACCGTTCGCGGCGACATGACCATCGCGGACTTCGCTGAGCGCTTTCATGTGCTCATACCGCCTGGCGACTACAGCGACCTCTCCGGGCTGTTGGCGGCACTCACGGGCTCACCATTAAAAATCGGGCAGCACCTCCATTTTAACGGCATCGATTTTCAGATTGAGGCGGTCGAGGATGGAGCCTTGACCCAGGTGCAGGTGGGACTGGAGCAAGCCTACGCCGCCGACAACCTCACCGAAGAGTCGAGCCTTCCTGGCGAGGAATCGCCATGACCGACACCATATTGATGGCCCTTATTGGTCTACTTATCCCTGTTTTGGGCTTCTTTTCTGGCTCAGAGATCGCATTGGTGAGCGCCGATCGTTTGAGGCTCAAGGCCAACGCCGACGGTGGTGACCGTGGGGCTCGCATCGCCCTCGACCTCTTGAGCCGCCCCACACACATGCTGGGCACCTGCCTGATCGGCACCAATTTAGCCGCGATCTCCATCGCTACTTTGGGCACCCAACTTGTGGCTAGACACATCAACATCCATCCTTCTTTCGCATTTTTACTGGTGGTCCCCTTCACCCTCACCCTCGGCGAGTTGATCCCCAAGGCTGTTTACCAGCATCACGCCGATACACTGGTACCTTTTCTGGCCAGACCCCTGCAGATCTTGGCCTTTTTGTTCCGACCAATCCTGTGGTGTTTCGAAGCCATCGCCCGTTTGGTGGGGGGTGCCGAACACGCGAAACGCCCCGTTACGCGTGCAGATATTGAGTTGCTATTGGGGGCGACCAACGACCCAAACCTGAGTGCGGCAGACAAAGCCATGATTCGCCGCGTCTTCGCTTTTACCGAGGCCGTGGTTGAGGACGCGATGGTGCCGCTGATACATGTGGTGGCCATCGAAGACACACGAAGCTGCGCTGAGGCGGTCGACTTGATGATCGAGAGCGGCCACTCCCGGTTGCCCATTTTTTGCGAGCGCGTTGACGACATCGTCGGGGTCGTCTTGCACCAGGACCTCATGAGCCAACAGGACTGGTCGGGCCCTGTATCTAAAATAGCCCGCACACCCCTATTTATCCCTGAAACCAAGCGGGTAGATCACCTCTTGTTGGACCTGCGGAGAGCACGGCTGCGAATGGCGGTCGCGGTCGACGAGTATGGCGGTTCGGTCGGGATCATTACGGTAGAAGATTTGCTCGAAGAAATCGTCGGTGACATCAAAGACGAGTCCGACTCAGAAGGTGCCAAGGTGGCCCGAATCGGAGAGCGTGAGTGGATTGCGGTGGGCCAAGCCGAGCGCGAACACCTCGAGGCACAAATCGGCCTGATGCTACCTGATGGCGACTTCGAGACCATCGCCGGCTACATCCTGACCCAAACTGGCCGCATCCCAAAAGTGGGTGCACAAATCGAGGTGGATGGCCACCAACTCACCGTCGAAAAAGCGAGTGACCGGGCGGTCATAGAGGTACATATTCGCAAGCGATGAATGGTCGCATCCGCTAGGATTTAGACATGAAAGCCGTCACACTCCAAGCCACTTGGGCTCCTCGCTCAATATCTGCTGAAGCCGCAGGACCGAACCGACTGGCGCCGATGGCATGCGAGGCTTGGCGAGACCCAAAGCTTGTCATGTCCGATGTGCCCGACACCGATCCTGGTCCCCACGATGTGGTGATCGATGTGAGCGTATGTGGCATCTGTGGTTCGGACACCCACTGCATCGAGACCGACACCAACGGATACGTCATCTTTTCGGGCCCAGCCGCCTTTCCATGCACCCTCGGCCATGAATTTGCGGGGACGGTCATCGCCCATGGCGCGGCGGTCACCCGTGTGGTCGTGGGCGAACTGGTCACATCTGAGGGCATGATGTATTGCGGCGATTGCGTGGCTTGCACACGCGGCCATGTCAACCAATGTCTCCGGCTACGGATGGTCGGCTTTTCTCACCCAGGCGCCTTCGCTGAGCGCACAGTGGTCCACGAAAAGCACTGCTGGTCTATCGACGGTCTCGCCTCGTTTTTTGGCAATGCCAACAAAGCCTGCCATATCGCCAGTCTTGTCGAGCCTGTGGGCTGCGCGCAAAACGGCATGTTCGTGGTCGGCCCAGGCGTCGACAAAAACGCCCATGTGGTGGTGTTCGGCTGCGGCCCGATCGGCCTGGGGGCCATCGCCCTCGCACGCGCGGCTGGCGCTGCTTCGATCACGGCGTTCGACCTTACTGATGGTCGGGTGAAACTCGCGACCTTGATGGGTGCAGACCACGCCTACAACTGCACACAAATGCAAGCGGCTGATGTGGCCTCAGTTATCGCCGACGCGACAAATGGTTGGGGTGGGGATGTGATCGTGGAGGCTGCGGGGGCTGCCCACAACACCATGCCCATCATCGAAGAAGCACTCGCACCTGGCGCTACGGTGGTCTACCTCGGCAGAACTGGCGAACGGGTCCCGATCATGCTGGACGTTTTGGTCTCTAAGGCGGCGCGCATCGTCGGCGCCCGAGGACACGCTGGCTACGGCATATTCCCCCATATCATCGACATGCTTCAAACAGGTGTGCTCGACCTGGCCCCCATGATCACACACACCGCCCCCCTCGATGACTTTGCCGCCGCATTTGAACGCAGCCGCACCCGGGAGGACGGCAAGATCCTATTGGTGGGACGATGAAAGAAAAGCACTTCATCGACAGCCACAAAGGCGCAACCGGCCTCGCCATCTTGGGCTTGATGAATCACTTTGAGCAATGGGACAACCCGACAGCGTGGGTGTATTTGGCCCTACACGGTAGCTATGGCCTGTTGTGGGTCATTAAATCCAATGTTTTCGGTGACCGAAACTGGGAAAAACCGACATCTGTGGGCTACGGTCTGCTGATCTGGACATCGCTTACCCTGTATTGGATCGCCCCCTACATCATCTGCAGCCAGGGAATCCAGATGCCCTTACCGTGGCTCGCGGCCTGCATCTCGGTGTTCAGCTTGGGCATCTTTCTTCACTTTGCATCCGATATGCAAAAACACACAACGCTGTCCATTCGCCCAGGGCTGATCACCACGGGGCTATGGTCACGGCTTCGCAATCCCAACTATTTTGGCGAACTGTTGATTTACCTCGGCTTTGTGGCCATCCCGCTCCACCCGCTACCCCTGGCAGCGCTTGCGGCCATGGTTTTCGGCTATTGGGTCCCCAATATGCGCAGAAAGGACCACTCACTGTCACGGCATCAAGGCTGGCAAGATTACAAAGCCAAGAGTTGGTGCTTCATCCCGTTGGTCTGGTGAAACACCTGCTCTTGCTCATCGTGACTGTCAGCGCCGAGCCAACCCGTTAGCTTTCCAAAAACCCTTGGAGCGTGTCGATAATGGCCATTGCGATCGGTATCGATCTTGGAACGACAAACAGTTGCGCGGCGATCATGGTTTCGGGTCAACCCAAAATCATCACCGTCGCCGACGGCGCCACCCAAGTTCCCTCCATCTTTGCCATCGACGCCGAGGGGCACGAACTCGTCGGTGCCAACGCCGCAGCCCAAGCCGTAGCGAACCCGGAAGGCACCGTCTTGGCCGCCAAGCGGTTGATCGGCAGAAACTTCCACAGCAAGTCCATCAACGACACCCGCCAGGTCTTCACCTACGAAATGATCGAGGGAGCCAATGATGAAGTGCTTCTTCAGGTCGCCGACCAGTTGTTCACCTTAGAGGAAATCTCTGCGGCTATTTTGGCCCGCATCAAGGATGTCGCCGAGTCGCACCTGGGCCAGACGGTCAGCCAAGCGGTCATCACGGTCCCGGCATATTTCAACGAAAAGCAACGGCGAAGTGTTCGCGAGGCCGGGGCTATGGCCGGTTTTGAGGTCTTGCGCATTCTCAACGAGCCCACCGCAGCAGCCTTGGTTTACGGGCTTGGCAAGCGTCTCGAGCAACGGGTAGCCGTTTATGACCTTGGCGGCGGCACCTTTGATGTCTCCATCATCGACATCTCTGGGCGCGTCTATGAGGTCGTCGCAACTGGGGGCGACACTTTCTTGGGCGGTGTCGACTTTGATGACCGGCTGATGAAGTACGTTCTCGAAGACTTTCATGAACGGACCGGTGTCGATCTCAGCTTCGACCGGGTGGCCACTCAACGCATCCGAGCCGCCGCCGAGGCCACCAAAATCGCCCTATCCACCCACGACCAAGCCCATATTCAGTTGATGGCCATCCACACTGACGGCGGCCAGCAAACAAATATCGACCTGATGGTTACCCGCGCCAAGCTCGAGGCCTTGACCCACGACCTCGTCCGGCGCACCATCGAGACTTGTGAGCGAATCTTCGAGCAGGCCGGCTGTACGCCTGCAGATATCGATGCATTCTTGATGGTGGGCGGCCAGTCGCGGATGCCATTGGTTCACAAGGCCGTGCGCCAACTCACCGGTAAGCACCCCGACCAGACCCTCGACCCTGAACATGCTGTGGGCCTGGGTGCAGCGATCATGGCAGAGGCCGTGTGGCGACCCGCATCTGGCTCGGTCACCTTACGAGATGTACTCTCGATCCCCATTGGAATCCGAGCAGCTGGCGACAAAATGCACGTGCTCTTCGCAGCACAAGTGCGACTTCCCGCCAGACAAAGCCGCTCACTCACCACCCATGAAGATGGGCAACGCTCCATCATGCTTAGGGTTTATCAAGGCGGGAGTGAAGCGATTGCCGACAATGATCTGATCGGGACATTTGTCTTTTCCGGGATTCGCGTCGCCGCCGCTGGCACGGTTGGCCTGGTGGTCACCTTTGATCTCAACGCGGAAGGACAACTCAAAGTCTCTGCCCATGACCCGCAGTCCGGCGACCATGTCCAAGCCTTGATCAACTTTGACCCCTCGGGTGCCAAGCCAAGCCCCAAACCCAGACGCCGCCGCCCCATGCGCCCGAACACACCGGGCCCCAACGCTCCGATGGATGACGAAATCCTACCGCCCATTCCCTTCGCGTCCACCCTCGACATGCCCAATCCGAGCCTGGTCGCAGACATTGAAGGCCCCCATCACCGAGAATCTGACCCCGATAAGCCCGCCGGTGAGCCCCTTGATTTCGCCCCAACCCAAAGCCACTGGTTCTCACGTTTGGCGCGTAGAATCTTTAGGCGATAGCGTGGCCGGCCCCCTAGAGCACATCACCATAGTACTGGTGCGACCGCAGCAATCTGGAAACATCGGCGTGGCAGCCAGGGCCATCGCCAATCATGGTATTGGCGGTCTATCCCTGGTAAACCCACCACATTTCGACCCCGAACGGGCGCGATGGATGGCGCCAAAATCTCACCATATCATCGATTCTGCGCACTATTGCGCCACCGTGTCAGAGGCCGTCGCCGACGCCAAAGTCGTATATGCCACCACGGCCAGGCCACGCACCCGCGGGTGGCCCGTGCTTGAGCCCCTCGCGATCGGTCAGGCCATCGCTAAAAAGCCGGTGCCCACAGCCATCTTATTTGGCCCTGAAGATTGTGGCCTCAGCAATGCAGACCTCGACTTGGCAGAAGCGCTCCTTCACTTTCCGACCACCGACGCAGTGAGTTCACTCAACCTCGGACAAGCCGTCACCGCCACGGTCACCGCCCTCGCCAGCGCACAACGTCAGCAGATGGGCGCCAAGCCAGACACCAGTGCGGCAGCCATCGCAACCATCGCCAGGCGAGAGGCCTTGGTCGGGCGGGTGATTTCAGTCCTTGGCGCGTCTGGATACCTCAAGGGCCGCCCAGATGATGTTGTGGCCAACACCTTGATTCGTCTTTCGGGTAGATGTGAACTCAAAGACGAGGAGCTCAATCAACTGATGGGCATGGTGAAGCAACTGGACTGGTGGTTCAAGGACCAAGCTCACTGAGGCCCTCGCCTGTCCACCCCGGGCCCCTCACCGTCACGGGCCACTGAACCAAGCCCTCGTCATCCTCAAAGATTTCTGTGGCGTCTTGTGTCGTCAGCTTGCGCTCGCCTTCGCCCACCCCTGTGGTCCATGCGATGGCCCCGTTGGTGGGAAACCAAGGTGTGTCGCCCAATCTGAGGCGAAGCTGATTACCCAGCGCCGAATCATCCGGCAGCATGAGTTCAGCCCGCCGACCACCTGAATCCACCCACAAAGCGCTGCCGTTTACAATGGACTCAGCAACACTACACGCCCCGTTAACGGTCACCGTTACCGTACCAAAGGCTTCGCCGTTTCCGCGCTCAGTGCCATCATCACCCCCACCGACGAGGGCTGAAAACTCCACCTGAAATAAGCCTTCTGTGTTGCTGAAACCAATCCGCATCCACACAGGATCTTGGCTTTCCAGGGCCACCCCATCCACCACTACCATCACAATATTCTCTGCTTGATCGACCTGCTGGACGGTCCCACTTCCGAAGACTCCACCCAGGGCGTCGCTGGTGGGCAAGGGTTGACCAAAAGCGAGTTCGGTCCAGGCTGGGTTTTGTCGCTCGACACACATTTCGGCCGCTAGGGCTGCCAATACCAGGGTATCTGTCATGGTCGGGCGGGCTCGATTGATTGTCTCTTCGGTCCAAGCATCGACGAGCCGAGTCAAGGGTGGACCTCGCTGCCCACACCCAAGCGCAAAACTAAGCAAGCTAAATCGAAGGCCGGACATCAAAACCCTCCGGGGCATCCACAGGCTCCACATCGACCCGCTCCACCGTGGACACCACAGCGAGGGGTGGTCCATCATGACACCAAGCGAAAAACTGTTCCACCAAATCGGCGCCACCTTGAGCGACGGCCTCTACTGTGCCATCCCCTTTGTTGCGCACCCAACCCGCCAAGCCAAGTGCATCGGCGGCACGCTTGGTCGAGACCCGAAAATATACGCCGTGAACTCGGCCAGAAATCAGCAGATGAATCCGAGTCATTTCCCAACCAAAGCCAACAAGCCAGCCTCATCGAGCACCGTCACACCCAGGGTGGTGGCCCGGGACAGTTTGCTCCCCGCAGCCTCTCCAGCCACCAAATAGTCGGTTTTTGTCGAGACCGACCCAGTGACCTTTCCGCCGTTCGCCCGGATGCACTCGGACATGTCGCGCCGACCCATCGTGGGCAAGGTACCTGTGATCACGAAAACCAGACCGTCTAAAGGTGCCGATACCGTTTGCTCCTTTTCGACTGAAAGCTGTAAACCAAGCCCATGGAGGGCTTTGATTTCGGTGAGATTTCTTGGAATCTTGAGCCAATCGTGCAGGCTCTTGGCAATCTCAGGGCCCACGCCGTCGACCTCCTGAAGCTGTTCAATATCGGCCTCAAGCAAAGCATCAAATGACCCAAATCCGGCGATTAAGTCTCGGGCCACAGCCTCTCCGACCTGCCGAATTCCCAAGCCAAACAACACCCGTGAAACCGGACGCGACTTGCTCTCTTTTAGGGCGGCCATCAACTTGTTGGCAGACCGTTCAGCCATGCGTTCGAGCCCAGCGAGTTGCACCAAGCTCAGTCGATAGAGGTCTGAGGGGCTATGTACCAGGCCGGATTTCACCAACTGGTCTATCAACTTGTCACCCAGGCCATCGATGTCCATCGCCAAGCGGCCTGAAAAGTGTTTGAGCCCCGCCTGGACCTGGGCTTTGCACCCAAGATTATTTGGGCAGCGATACAGGACCTTCTCTGGGCTTTTGGCGTTTTCTTCACGGGCCAAGCCCGCACCACATTGTGGGCAAAGTTTGGGGAATTCAGCCAGCGGTAGGCTGAGGCGGTCAGGGTGATCAACCACAGCCTCCACCCGAGGAATCACATCTCCGGCCCGCTTGATGAGCACCCGATCACCAATCCGTAAACCCCCCAAAAAATCAGGACGCCGAAGCATTTGATGCTCATTGTGCAAGGTGGCGTGGGTAACGGTGACCCCACCCACCATGACTGGCGCCATAATGGCCACCGGCGTCACCACACCCGTGCGACCGACCTGAAAGCCCACCTCAAGCAAATCCGTCTGGACCACCGGTGCTGGGTACTTGAAGGCGATGGCCCAGCGAGGGCTTCGGGTGACAAAACCGAGCGCAGCCTGCTGAGCAGTGCTGTCGACCTTGACCACCGCACCGTCAATTTCGTAACTCAGTCCATTTCTGGCCTCGCCGATGGCCGCGATGGCTTTGATAACCCCGTCGATACCGAGACAACCTTGGGTCAACCCAGCGGTCTGAAAGCCCATCGCGCCCAACTGTGCGATGGCCTGGGTGTGACTGTCGGCTGTGAGGCCCTCACCGACTGAGTGAGCGAAAAACTGCATGGGGCGCCCGCGCGCCACGGCGGGATCGAGCTGTCTCACGGTGCCTGCCACAGCATTTCGCGGATTTTTAAAGGCCGGCTCACCTTTGGTCACTCGGGCTTGGTTCATTTCTTCAAAGCCAACGAGATCAAAGACGACCTCGCCCCGAACGCTCAAATACGCTGGATGCGGGGGCATCAATCGCAAAGGAATCGTGGGTACTGTCCGCATATTGTGGGTCACATTTTCACCCACGGTACCGTCGCCCCGGGTGCCAGCACCGGTCAACTCCCCTTCTTCATAGACCAGCTCCATGGCCAATCCGTCAAATTTAGGCTCGACCACAAAGTGAAACTGCTCTGGGGCGGTAGGCCCGAGGAGGCT
>DBIS01000128.1 GCA_002296975.1 Deltaproteobacteria bacterium UBA796
AGGATTCAGACCGATTTGCCCTGAGCAGTAAACCTCCCCGGCATGGACCATTCCCTGGCTGTACGGGCCCACGGCAGCGGGGGCTTTTGGGCTTGAGATGATGTTCACGGGGTGTAAACCGCGATGTGGGGAAGGTTGCGGTAGCGTTCACCGAGGTCCAGGCCGTAACCAACCACAAATTCATCGGGGATTGAGAATCCCACATAATCGGCGACCATTTCTACTTCCCGGTTTGCGGGTTTGTCGAGGAGGGTGCATACCGACAAAGACCGTGGTTTTCGCACTGCAAGCATCTCCATCAAATAGTGCATGGTCAGGCCGGTATCGATGATGTCCTCGATGACGATGACGTCTTTGTCTTCAATCGTGGTGGTGAGGTCTTTGGTGATTTGGACGACACCTGAGGTTTGTGTTCCACCGTGGTAGCTAGAGACCCCAAGAAACTCGGTTTCGATGGCTCCGCCAACAGCCCGAACCAGGTCTGCTGTAAAGATAAAGCTGCCCTTTAAAACACAAATACAGGTGATGGGGCGGTCCCCAAAGTCCCGACGTATTTGCTCTCCGAGTTCTGAAACCCTGGCCTGAAGGCGGTCTTCAGGAATCAATACCCGAAATTGGGAGCTGTCTTTGTTTGCTGCTGCGTTCATGAGTTGTCCTAAATCCAGGCGTTATTGAGCACTTCGCCGACGCCACCTGCGCCGGGAACGATGTACTGGTTTTTTGTGAGTCCACATTCTTGGTCGTGGTGGCTGCCGGGTATGGTGCCTAAGGTTTGCTCATCCGAGAGCCCTCGGTCGAGGCGGATGGCGAAGATGTGTAAATCTGGAAATTCGGTCTGCATCCGCTTGATGTACTCGGGGGTCACAATCAGGTGTACAGCCGCCATTGCCCGTGCTTTTCCACCCAAGGTGCTGTGGTAATGAGAGATGACACCCGCGATGGATGAACCGGTTGCACCCATCGGGTCTGGGAAGATGACTGTTGCGTCATCGATTGGCCCGCCGATTTTAGAGCCGTCGAGGGTAACGCCGATGACACGATCTTGGGCATCAGTCAATCGGCTAGCGACGACATGGTCTTGGCGCAGGTTGTGAGGGTGGATGACATGATGCAGGCCATCATAAAACCGGTGGGCTGGAATGATTCCCGCCCGGACGACATCGACCACGACCACCCGTTGGTCTGGGTCGATTTGCTCGCCTCGATATATTCCGTGCTCAGTGGCCGCGATCATTCGCGTTTCAGACTCGACCTGCTTCGTCTGAAGGATCGTGTTGGCAACCTCGCCCAAAAGCAGGTCATACATCGTCGACAAAAGACGGTTGACTTCAGGCTGAACGGTGCCTGGGGCGCTGAGCCGATTGAGCATGCTCATGGCGAAGGGGTAGGAGAGGAGGTGAAGTCGTGGGCCATAACCGTGGACCATCCCTTGACTTGGGCGTGGCAAGGTCTGGTATTGGCTGTCGCGCATTTATTTTCCTAAGGGCCAGTGTTGTTGTTCTCCCTCAGGCTATCGAGGAGCAGGTCCATCGTCTGCAACATCACTGTGACGGTGTCATTGACAATCAAACGGGCGATAAAAGGAAGTGGCCCCTCGACTTCTTGGCTTTCGGCATTTATCGCGGAGATGAAGTCGTCGTTCTCAACGATGGTGAGCGCTGAGCGCCACAGTTGAGGGTCGCCCGATAAAGTGCTGACCAGGGATGGAGTTTGAGGGGTGTAGCCGAGTGTCGTCACAAGCAAAACCGGTAGCTTATGAATCTCAGCATTGTCCTGAACCGCGAGCGCCGAGGCGTTGTCGAGGAGTGTCCAAAGCGGAGAGCCATTGCGGGCAACCAGGGCGACATCTCTCATCGCTGGGTGAGGGAAGTCTGGTTGCAAGGCAATCAGGGCACCTTCCCACATCAAATCGAAGTCGAGGGGTGTTGTGCCAGCTGGGCAGTGCTGGGTATTTAAGGCGGTGGGGTCGATGATTGTCTCTACGGTGAGCGTGAGATCGGCGATGAGCGAGCTGGAACCCAGGTCACGAAGGAGTTCCTCGAGTGGCGGTAGCAGGGCTTGATGGTGAATGCCTGAGATAAGGTCGACCATTTCGCTCAGTCGGTCCATCTCGCCTTCCACGTAAACTGCGTCCAACAGCCGGTGGAGAATGTTCACCAAGTCGCCGACGGCGGGGTCGTTGAGGCGTTGGAGGACCTGGAGGTCACTCATGAACGTCTCGGTAAACACGGGACAGGTGCCAGCATTTACCAGGCCGTCTAGAATGCTTTGGGTGAACTCATAATCGAGTGCGTTGGACAGAAGGCTGGCCGCATCGACTGTGGCCTCTTCATCCATATTGGCGATCCGGCGCAGGAGTGCCACCGAGAGGTTTCCGAGGCTGAACTCGATGGGGGGCAGCAGTGGGAGGTCCACGCTACACTCGACATCGGTGTTGGCGGCAGCCATCAAGCGCGCCCCAGCTTGCAAGGCTGAGATGTCCCCTGATGATGGGCTACGGAGCGGGATGCCGTCGACGTCAACATCGGCCAAATATTGTACTTGGCTAGCGATGTGCAACAGGCTTCCAGCGGTGGCCGCTTCTTGAAGTAGGGTCCTTGTGTTCTCTTTTACCCGTGCATCGCCCAAGAGCACAGCCAAGGGAAGCCCGATGCTGCCAAGTGAATCCCTCGGTTCAGCAAAGTCGATGGCGGAGAGCATGTCTTGAACAGCATGCCCGGTCGCACCCGCCCATAAATCGTTATCGGGGTTGTTGGTCCGCAACCAGGCATCTCCAAGGTTGCCGATGAGGTCTTGGGCGAGTGCCGCCAGTTCGGGGTCATCTGTGCTCACAAGACCGATAAAGGTACAAAGGCTGGCGTCTAGAAAGGGGCTGTTCAGGGTAGCCAGGGCGGCCGCTTGGCCCTCATCTCCATGGTCGAGCAAGGGCGTGGCACAATCAGAGATGAGTGCCAACGCTGGGGCGACAACGCCTTGTTCTAGTCGGCCTGTTTGAGTATCTTGAAATTCAAGGGCGATGCTGGTGTATGTTTGGCCGTAAATGAGCTCGGCTATGGTCTGCAGTAAAAGGTCCGCCTGCTCGTCGAGGTGGTCGAGCAAGTCGAGGGCATTTGTAGCCGTGACGAGAATATCGTGGCCGAAAGCTGGAAGTGCGTTGAACGCGTCAATGAAAGACAAGCCGATGGCCCGGCTGTCCCGACCAGTCGCATCCATTGCTTGGTCCAGTCCTGCAAATGCATCCAGATTATGGCTTTGGTTGAGGCACTCAAACAGCAGGTGCAGTTCGCCTGTCGACCCTTGGTCCAACCCATCGCTCAGATTGACTTCCCAGCACGGTCCAGAGGGGATGAGTTGAGATGACCAATGGTGTGGGTCTCCCTCAAACGAACAACCCGCCAAGAGGACAAGCGTCCATATGGCGGGTTGTGCGGTCACAGGAAAATCCTAATCGAAGAGGTAGCGCATGCCGAGGTACATATTTGGACCCAAGGCACCATGCTTGCGTAAGCGGGCGGTCACGGCCATGTTGGCGGTCGCCTGCACGGTCGAGCTCAGGTTGTAGGTGCCCCCGATACCGATCTCGGCGAGTGCGTATTCGGTGTTGTCCCGGGTAATAAATCCCGATCCGACCAAGGTCGTCAGGACGAGTTGCTTTTCGGTAGGGTCGCCGAGAAGACCCCATTGGACACCAAGCCCGAGCACGCCGATATGATTCGGGGACATGCCTTCATAGTCAGGACTCTGAGCGAGAACGACCTCACTCATATCCGGTGACTTCGGTGGCGCGTCGACCATCCACATAAAGCGGAGGATGCCTTGAATTTTTTCATCTTTGTCGCCCACGAGGGCTTCAATTCCCAAACCGTAGTTGGAACGCATCTGCTTTTCAATGCTTTGGTCAAGCTGGCGGGAGTAAAAGTATGCCCGCTCTTGGTGCATACCAGAGGTGACAAGGCCGCCCACTGCGCCGGCGTGAGCCACAGATGCCGCAGTGAGTGCGAGTGTCGAAAGGATGGAAATTACGAGGTTCTTCATGGGAACTCCAGAAGAGTTGAATTCAGTGGTGGCTCCATAGCCGTCCACGTGGGGGCTGTGCAAGCCATTCGTGTCGATACTCTATTTTTTAGAGGCTTTAATCACCAGTGTCGGTTGTGAGGCCAGAGTCAACGGCCCCCGTGTCGCTGGGCGGGTTGACCTGGAGCAGTTGCGTGTTTGAGCCTCCATGACCGTTGTACAAGACCACATCGGTCGCACCTGGCGGGAGATCGGGGATGCTAAAGACCACGGTTTCAATGCATTCGGCCTCGCAGATGGCGTCGCAATCGTCGCAATCGGAGCAGCTCAGACATCCCGCATCTTCTTTGCAGGTGTCACAGGCCTCACAGCCCACCCGGACAATCTCCGAGACGGGTGCACGTTCTCCGCCCACATAAACGGCGGTGTCCCAATGTGTAGTGGCTGGGCTGATACTTGCGCTCACCACGGCTCCAACCGCCGCTTCATTGGGGGTTGGCTCACCCAAACGAACATCACAGTCTTTACTGATATCAATGGTGGTGGTGCCGCAAGCGAGCAGCAGTGGAAATAGAATTCGTGTCATCTTAAAAATCGCTGGTCAGGAGGTCGTTCGCGGTAACTTGTCCAACGCCACCCAACCCGGCGCTTGGAGCAGTTCCGCTCAAGAAAGGCATGCTGCGCCCGCCCTCGGCCACTAGGCCGGTGGTTTCGTCAATTGGTGCCCAAGTGATGTCTTTGAGGGGCTTAAAGCGTGGAGCGGACTCTTTTGGTGCCGCTACGCGCATATAGTCCATCCAAATCGGAAGAGCGGTGTCGCCGCCGGTAAAGGTTTGACCCATATTTTTGGGCTGATCAAACCCGACCCAAACTGCGGTCACAAGATCTGGGTTGTATCCGACAAACCATGCGTCGCGAAAATTGTTGGTGGTGCCAGTCTTGCCAGCAAGTTCGATGCCGAGCTGATTGGATTTTGCAGCTGTGCCGCCTGTAGCGACCCCTCTTAAAAGCCAGTGAGCAATACTTGCAGCGCCGGGCTCAAGGACCTCGGGCCATACGTCGGGGGCTTCGTGGGCCTCGATGACTGTACCGTCGCGATCGACGACGCTCTCGATAAAGTGGGGCTCAACAAGGGTGCCATAGGTGGAAAAAACACTGTAGGCTCGGGCCAGTTCAACCATTGTGAGGGAGCTGGAGCCCAGCCCCATCGACAAGTCACAGGCCCGACATACGACCTCGCCATCTTTGTCTAAGCGCGCGCCGTTGCAAGGCAGTGCGCTGGAGATGTTTCGCTCCTTGTACCAGTCACAGACCCTGATATTCACATCACAGGATTTGCACCATTCGGCACCGTCTTTCCGCCAGGTAGGACCATCGCACTCTCCGCTAAACTGAGAATCCTTACGCACGGTCGGACATGTCTTTGGGTCGCAGTGCTCACACCAACTCATCGATGCGACCGTTGAGCTTGAACGTTCACCCACGCATTCATCATCGATTGGGATGTGGGTGCGTGAGCAGCTCGGGGTCTGATAGCCGATTCGCATCTTGGGGCCCGCCAACGCGTAGACCTGGTCGGGCCCAATAATATCGAGCACCCGCACGGTGCATACGTTTCGAGACATGGCGAGGGCTTTTCGGAGGGTGATGTTGCCCAGGTATTTACCGCCATAGTTTGAAGGCTTCCACATGGTTCCACCGGCCTGGCCGATGATGGTGGGCGCATCTTGGAGCATGCTTCCGGCAGAAAACTGTCTTGATGCGATGGCCGACGCGTAGACGATGGGCTTGAAGGTCGAGCCGACTTGGCGCCGAGATTGGATGGCCCTATTGTATTCCGACTTGTCAAAGCCAACCCCGCCCACCATGGCGGTGACTGCGCCTGTGTCGGTTCTGTAGGAGAAAAGTGCACCTTGAACTTCGGGGCCTTGGCTCAACATGCCAGCCCCAAACCGACCAGGCATCGATAAAGCGGCCTTTTTGGTCTCATTTTTGTTCTTCGCGTCGACGGCCTTGATGGTCACCTTGACCACATCACCCCGCTTGAGCAC
>DBIS01000129.1:0-239 GCA_002296975.1 Deltaproteobacteria bacterium UBA796
ACCCACACCCATCGACGCAGTTGAGGTTCAAATAGACCCGCCCGTCGAAGCCGTGGCCCGACCTGAGACTGCATCAACCCCGGCGACACCGGTACCCGAGTCAAGGCCTGAGCCCCTGCCCACACCGACCAAGCCAAAAACACCCAAGGCAACGAAGGCCTCAAAAGCTGCATCAAAAAAGGCCAAAACGAGCCCAAAACCACCGCCTGAGCCCCGTAAAGCCCCCAAAGCTTCCGCCA